>CAZHEZ010000027.1:0-50333 GCA_964531315.1 uncultured Candidatus Obscuribacterales bacterium
TGTTTCTTTTTTACAACGATATCTATAAATAATATTACCACTTAATGAAACTCTATAAGTACAATTGGCACAACGTCTGCCCTTACTAATGTCGTTCGCCAACCGGCGGATTGCTAATTTCTTTCCATCTTAACAGCGCCTGAACCCGTCCCGGACACCGCTGCAGGAGTTTTACTATGTCAAAATTCGAAGCCTTCAATGGCATTGATAATGCTATGCCTGTTTATCAACACACAAACCAGATTGACGTGCTTGACATGATGCGCGGCAATGCCGGACTCTCTTCAGGTTCCGGGCGCCAGCCGGAGTGGA
This sequence comes from uncultured Candidatus Obscuribacterales bacterium, assembly GCA_964531315.1. GTDB lineage: Bacteria > Cyanobacteriota > Vampirovibrionia > Obscuribacterales > Obscuribacteraceae > QKMZ01. The sequence continues at coordinate 313 of CAZHEZ010000027.1, forward strand.
GTGGCAACCGACAAGAAAACATAATCGACTTCGGGCAGCACGCAGATCCATTTTCATTGGCGACGAGCAATTTCGACAATATGGCGTATCCGGCGCTTAATGCAAGACCAAGCGAAGTCTGCGATCGAGGAAGAGCTGAGCACCATTTTCGAGACGACTCCGATGAAATGAAAAGAGTCTTTGACACACTGGAGAAATATCTTACGCCGCAACAGATGGTCAGCTTTTTGGAAGATTTAGTTGAACAGATGGCCAACCGTAGAACTGATGGACAATTTCCAGGCACCCCTGGCGGCTGGGGTGGTGGACAAGGAAGTGGCGGCGATTCGGGCTCCGGTAAACCTGGGACCGGCGGTGATTCCGGCTCTGGCGGACAGGGAAGCGGCGGCGACTCCGGTTCCGGGCAACAAGGCGGCGGAACGCCCGGCGGTGGTGATACTTCAGGCGGCTCGGACGGACTGTCACCAGCGCCATCGCACGCCACCGTTTTTTCCAATGTAGAACAATCCAGTTGGCGCAAAAACGGTAATCAGGCGGAAACCGCCTTGCCTGCCGGTGCAGATCCATCATCTGCCAATCCGAAAAACAAAATAACGCGCATGGACGTAAATCAAGGTCCTGACGGTTTAAGCCTTTACACTGAAGGCACCAACTATGCCGACAGTCTCTTTGCCCATACGCTATCGAACAATCCACAGGATGAAAATGCCAATCATTTCAGATGGAGCTTTGACGTCACTGGCGGTAAAAACTCCGACAAAGCACAAGCAATGGAGATGGACTTCTGGCAGGCAAGAAAGGAAGGCGACCACTATCAGCGCTATATGTTCGGGTCACAGATAACCGGCAATAAGCTTCAGGTTTGGGACGAGAAAAATCAGCACTGGATAACCGCCGCCGATCTCCCTACACTTAAGCCAGGGGAAACCTATCATATGGATTACGACCTGGTGCGCACCGATGACGGTCGCATGTGGTACAAGGGCATCACGGTAAATGGGCAAAATATTCCTCTGCAACACAACATTCAAATGTCCAAGCCAACAACCTGGTCCAATCCTTCAATGGGCATTCAATACCAGCAGGATTTGAAAAATGGTACGGGCTGGGGCGAAACGATTAAGAATATTCATGTTGCCGCCTGGCAGGACAATACCGTAGAGGAACAACTTCAAAAGGCCGGCTTGAACTAGGTCGTTCGACGACCAGTGAGCTGGATTAACTGCGAAGATTGCGGGGTTTCAATTTGGGACGGGAACACTCTTTTTCCAAGAGCGTCTGACAATTAGTCAGGATGCCGCTGCGTGTGGGCGCTCAACTGACAGTCTCAATTGAATGTATCCATATGTACGGCATCGCACGCCAATCTTAGCGATTGGCTGTGCTGCTCATTAATAGGTATCCAGCGTGAAAGAGATAAACGGTGAACTGTGGCGGCGTTTTCTTAACATCGCCAAGCCATTCTGGTTTTCAGAGGAAAAGAAAAGTGCGCGCGGACTGCTGTTCGTGCTTTTGGCGCTGATGCTCGCTGTCAACGGGTTAAACGTGGCAATCAACTATGTTGGCGGCGACTTCATGACTGCTCTCTCGGACAAAAACGCGCCCAAGTTTTTCCACTTGCTTTTCATGTACGCGGGCGTCTTTATCATAGGCACTCCCATCGTTGTTTATTACTCATGGGTGCAGCAGAAGCTCGGCATTAACTGGCGTAAGTGGATGACCAGCAGCCTTTTAGAAAGGTACTTCCAGAAAAGGGCGTACTACCAGATCAATTCCAACTCGGCAATCGACAACCCTGACGAGCGTATTTCGCAGGATGTGCATTCTTTCACGACTGCGGCCCTGTCTTTTGCATTGGTGATTTTGAGTTCGGTGATTACTCTCATCTCGTTTACGGCGATTCTCTGGTCCATTTCTAAGCTCCTGGTCGGCATTCTCATCGTTTATTCCATCGCCGGCACTAGCTACGGTCTATTTGGGAAAGAACTTGATTGGCCTCAATTTCAATCAACTGCGCAAAGAGGCAAATTTCCGCTACGGCTTGATTCATGTGCGAAACAATGTTGAGTCAATCGCTTTCTATGGTGGTGAAGAGCGTGAGAAAGCGCAAACACGCGGAAAATTTGCCCAACTGTTTGCCAACTTTAATTTGCTAATTGGCGCCGAAAGAAACCTGAATTTCTTAACCACCGGCTACAACTACCTGGTAGTGATCATTCCATCTATAGTGATCGCACCCCTATATTTTTCCGGCAAAGTGCACTTCGGCGTCATATCGCAGGCTGATATGGCATTTGCGCAGGTGCTCGGAGCTCTCTCCGTTGTGGTTACATCTTTCCAGGATTTAACAGCTTTTATTGCGCAGACAAATCGTCTCGCCACCTTCTCTGAAGCGCTGGAGACACCGACTGCGCATCAAAGTGACGGCAATAGAATTGAGTTCCAACCGAGTGAATCAGTGGAGATGAGAGATCTATGCGTGCAAACGCCCGATTATAAAACAACGCTTCTGCAGAAGTTGTCGACTGAGATCAAGCCAGGCGAGAGTATACTGGTCATGGGACCGAGCGGCAGTGGCAAAAGCTCATTTTTGAGAGCAATAGCGGGACTATGGGATTCCGGCTCAGGCAGCATAAAACATCCTGATTTGCAGGACATGCTGTTTTTGCCTCAACGTCCTTACATGATGCTTGGTACACTGCGCAGCCAGTTGCTCTATCCCCGCACGGAATCCAACGTCACAGACTGCGAATTGGCAGAGATTCTCAATCGAGTAAACCTCAGCGATCTTGCCCAAAGAGTCGGTGGACTTGATGTGGAGATCGACTGGGCCAACTATTTGTCCGTCGGCGAACAGCAGCGCCTGGCCTTTGCCAGAATCTTTCTGGCGAAGCCAAAATTCGCTATTCTCGACGAAGCTACAAGCGCCCTCGATGTACAGAATGAATCGCGTCTCTATGCAGAATTGAAGAAGCTAGGCACGGCATATATCAGTGTCGGTCACCGAGCCAGTCTGGCGCCATTCCATAATCAGGTGCTCGATCTCGACGGCTCCGGCGGCTGGTCAATTCGACCGGCAACGCAGGTGGTCGCTGCCAATCCGGCTGCGGCTCACTTAGGTGCACAGGTGAATTAAGCATTCAGTTCGCTTGTTGCGCTTTGCAACCAGGCTGCGCGCGAAGGTCGGATCCAGTCAATGTATCGCATTGCCCGACAAACGGGTGTTTTGGGCATTTCTCTCTGCTCTTTCACATAGTTAAGCTCTCGTTTCCACCAAAAGCACTTGCGTGATCAGAGGCAATTGGGGAAACTTGTGTGATGGGATTAGACAGCTACATGGTCGGCGTGCCTTTAATAATTGTGATTGCGGCTTATTCGGTCGCAGGCTTGCTCGTAGTCAGAAAGTTCTTTCATTTAGATAAGATCAGGCAGTGCCATGAAGTGGGCGGCTATCTTCTGTCGGTAGTCGGCACCATGTACGCGGTTTTGTTGGGACTGGTAGTGGTTGATGCTATGACCAAATTTCAGACCGCCCGCAATGTTTTCGAGTCTGAGGCCAACAGTCTGGCCGATGTGTTTATTTTGAGCGAATCATTGCCGCATGATAAATGCCAGCGTATTCGCCAGCATTGCACCAACTATGCCAAAGAAGTTGTGGAAGTGGAATGGAATAGTCAAAAAAACGGCGTCATTGATATGAAAGCGCGCCGCGAAGTGATTGCTCTGATGAAGGAGATAAGCAATTACGAGCCTGTGACAGAAAATCAAAAGGCTGTATATCCAAAGATTTTGGATGAATCGTGCCAGCTCTGGGACAATCGCCGTTCTCGCACCAATATTGCCCAGTACGGAGTGCCCAATATCGAGTGGATTGTTCTTATAATCGGCGGAATCGCTACTGTCGTATTTACATATTTCTTCGGCGTGGAAAGCGTTCTAGCGCAATCGGTGATGACTGCTGTGGTATCACTTTTGATATCACTGAATTTGTATCTTGTCCTGCTTTTTGGCGCACCGTTTTCCGGAGATTTACATATCGGCTCCGACGCCATGAAGGTCGATCAGGCGATATTCGAGGGTCAATTCGGCATGCGCGGCGACGTACTCAAAGACGAGCCGTCGACATAGGGCGAGGGCTCGTCAAAGCCCTGCCCGATAAGGAGCAGGGCTTTGTGGCTGAGTCTACTTGGTTTTGACTGGAGTGGCAGAGCGTGAGCGCTTCAGCAATTTTTTTGCGCAGGATTTCTTTTGCAATTTTATGCTTCTCTGCATGGCCACAACAGGTGCTTTTATCTTTTCTTGTGTTTGTGCTTCTTTGATTGGTGCGGCAGCGCTTGCAGCCAAGCTGGTAACGAGCATCAGTCCGAGAGCAGTAGCTAAAGATTTCATGGGTAATTCCTCCCCCTTCGAAGTTCACTCTTTCAGAATATTCCCCTCGCGTGAGTTGCACGTGAAGCGAAAAAGAATTTTTTGGATTTTATCGAAATACCGGCAGAACCTTATATATAGAACAACTTAGATTGCCAATAACCACTCGAAAACGCCTTCCTGTTCTAGGCCCATTCCAAGTGAATCGTGATCTATTCCATCAAATTCAGTGAAAATAGGATTGGCGCCAAGCTGGTGCAATTCACTGACTAACTGGCGCGTTTCTTCGATCGGACAAGGCTCATCTTCCGTGCCCTGGAGAAACCAGATTGGAATGTCTTTGATATGCTTGGCAATAATTTCAGTTCTGTTGGAAACTACAAACATCGAATCAAATAGTTCTTGATCTTCAATCGGTAATCTTGGCGGAGGCTCTTCTCCCATCCAGGTGATACCAGGAGCGATGCAGAGGATGGCGTTGAACCTCTCAGGATGTTTTGCACCTAGCCAGAGACAGCTCGACCCTCCCATTGAATAACCTGCTAAATAGATTCTGTTTGCGTTCGTTCCAAATGTGCCACTTGCTGTTTCAATTGACTGGAAAACACGTTCTTCCATGGCTCCGTAAAAGGCGCGATGTTCCCAGTCACATTGGGGGAAAATGACAACGACTGGCAACTGCATATTTTCAAATATGTGCGCAATACCTTTTAGAGTCAGTCCACGGTCCAAACCGCGTTCACCTGAGCCATGCAAAAAAACAAGCAAAGGAGGAGTCTCTATCTGCTCGATATTGTCTGGGGTAAATGCTGCGAAGTCGAAGTGGTGCTCGTCGTTGTGCAGAAGATGAAAAGGCATTCTATGACGTCTGATCCTATTTCAGTGCGTTTGCACCAGACAGTTTTTGATCGTTAGCCTTGTTGAATGCAACTCGCTTGCAGATCCCCAGTCTTGATGAAACGTGCTTTTTTTCGTGGAACAAGCCGAGAAATACTTTGCTTAGCTTGTTTGGCGCGGCATTCTCGCTGTCTATAAGCTTCAGTCCGTCGCCGGGTGTGTCGTTGGACGAAAGATTGGCTATCAAATTGAAGGGAATGGTGTGACCGATTACTCCGTGATCCAGAACAGTGAAATCAATCCATTCGAACTTCACCGCCCAATCTGCAACTTCGGTTGTGGAAACCTCATCTGCTTGCTGATCATTCTTTAAGTGCACTAACTCAGTCACTGAAAGAGGATTGAAAACAGTCGACAACATTTGGTCGGCCGCTTGACCTAGTCTTGTGTATCCACCGAAGAGTAATTGCGCGAACGGCAACGCTCGATCGTGGTGAGAAAATAAGATTCGTATTTTTGTCTGAGCCGGCTTGTCGCTACCAGTGCTGCTCTTCTCCGCGGCTTTCTGGTTGTTGCGCGCATAGCGAATCAGGTAATGTACGAATGTCTCAGCATCGAAATCCGAATCTACCAGGTACATCTGGTCGAATAGGTGCTGTCCTGCAAGAACCGGCGCAGAACGAATAGCGAGTCTGTTGCCCATACTGTGCGCTAACAAGTTGAATTTGATGCCGGATTGATCTTTGACAGCTTTTAGTTCTTCCAACAATCGATCGAAATGTTCTTGACTCCATTCATTGTTTCCGGCATCCACATCATATTGTCCTAGTTTGCCTTTTGACGGCCAGTCAAAGACAACCACCGGAGACTCGACGTTGTATGCCAGATCGGCCGCTGATTCTGCCGCTTCGGCAAAGGTGGTGTTGTAACCATGGATGATTACAAACACCTCTTTTGAGCTGGTCTTGAGCGCGGCTTCTGTGACGGCTTTTCCGAATTGGTGAAATGCTTCGTCGGTACCGGAGCCTTCAATTGGTTTTATGGCAAGCGGAAGTTTCTTTTCGGAGCCAGACCAGTCGAGCTGTTTTTGCTTATCTAGCAATTGTTTGTCGAGTGAATTTCTTACTGAATAAACCAGGGTGCCCAGGTTGAGTCTGTAAATGGCTGTCCCAGTTTCGATTTTTCTCTGTGCGCCGAAGTGTTTGGCCGAGGCTGCTCTATCTGTCATATAAAGGACTGGAACCGATAGATACTTGTTTTGACCGCCGTCACTGGCCCTTGCCGCAGAACAACCTGCGACAACGCATAACATGATTTGGATCGATATCAAGCCAACTTTCATATGGGTACCTTGAGCACTTATCTCAGCACGAATTCGGTCCGCTGAAGTTGCGGTAGTCAGGAGTATACCAGTGGGCTTGCAGCAAGGGCTGTGCGGAATTTCATCTGCTCGCACTCTGCAATATTATCGTCGGTTAATCAAGTGGCAATTACAGGCTAAGAGGCCATGCCTGGCTCTTTCCCTTACCGGCTTGCCTGGTCAGTGCTAAATTACAAACGGCTGAACGGATAAAGTCACAAATGGACCAGAGAATGAAATCTAAACTACGCGTAATACTTGCAACAATCGCATTTTTTTTGATAACCACCACTATTCCGGTCTGTGCTTCCGATCCGCTTCCTTCATGGAACGATGGAAAGACAAAGGATGGCATCATTCATTTTGTTGAGGGCGTCACCAAGAAGAATGGACCGCAATTTGTCCCTGAACCGGAGCGCATCGCTACTTTCGACAATGATGGCACTCTCTGGGTGGAGCAGCCGATGTATGTGCAGGTGCTGTTTGCACTGGAGCGGGTGAAGGCATTGGCACCGCAGCATCCCGAGTGGAAAGATATAGAACCATTTAAATCGGTTATAGCCGGAGACCTTCAAGGCGTACTTGCGGGTGGAAACAAGGCGCTTGTGGAAATAATTATGGCTAGCCATGCAGGCATGACTACCGATCAGTTTGGAAAGTTGGTGGCAGAATGGCTCGCCACTGCCGAAGATGCCAGATTCAAACGGCATTACACGCAACTCGTTTACCAGCCCATGCTGGAATTGCTCTCTTATTTGCGCAGCAACGGGTTCAAAACTTTTATAGTAACTGGTGGCGGCATTGAATTTGTTCGCGCCTTTAGCGAAAAATGTTATGGCATCCCACCTGAACAAGTTGTTGGTAGCTGCGGCAAAATGAAGTTCGACTATAATGATGGAAAGCCCGTCATCATGCGCCTGCAGGGAATTGATTTTATTGATGATGGCGCTGGCAAACCCGTAGGCATCGAAAGATTCATCGGCCGCCATCCGATTGCCGCATTTGGCAATTCGGACGGAGACTTACAAATGTTGCAATGGACCAGTGCCGGAGAGCATCCACACTTCTGTCTCTATGTGCATCACACCGACGCGGCTCGTGAATATGCATATGATCGAACTTCGAAAGTGGGCGCACTAAACAAAGGTCTGGATGAAGCTGCGCGCCAGGGCTGGACTGTAGTGGACATGAAGAATGACTGGAAAACAATTTTTCCAGCAGACAGCAAATAGTGATTATTTGTCTTCTTGAGGCAATGCTGCGCGCGGTGCAGGAGGTGGCAAGGCCGGACGTCTTCGCCTGCCTTTGGATGTCCAATCGTAGATAACTGGAAGAACAAATAAGGTAAGCAGGGTCGAGGTAAACAAACCGCCAATGACGACGGTGGCAAGCGGTTTCTGGACTTCTGCTCCGGCTCCCGTTGACGTCGCCATTGGCAGAAAGCCCAATGTAGCAACAAGTGCCGTCATAAGAACAGGACGTAATCGCGTAGAGGCAGCATGTCTTATTGCCTGGTCAACTATTTCTCCGTCAGTAACCAGCCAGTTCACTTTGGAGATAAGGACAAGTCCATTGAGAACGGCCACGCCGAAAAGTGCAATGAAGCCGATGGATGCCGGAACGCTCAAGTACATGCCGCGAATCCACAAAGCAATGACTCCACCGATCAGTGCAAACGGAATATTAGTCATCACGATTAGTGCATCCTTTATTGATCGAAAGGTAGTGAGAAGCAGGAAGAAGATGATAAATATTGACAGTGGAACGACAAACATGAGGCGCTGCATCGCCCTCTGCTGATTCTCGAATTGTCCCCCCCATTGAATGTAATATCCTGGCGGGAGCGTGATCGATTTTGCTATCTTCTCTTGTCCTTCTTTAACGAAAGAGCCAATATCCTTACCGCGCACGTTGCACTGGACAATGATCCGGCGTTGGGAAAACTCTCTATTGATGGCATCCAGCCCTTGAATGAGTTCGGTTTTCGCTACTTGCGATAATGGTATGCGCTGACCGGCGGCTGTTTCAATCAACAAATTGTCGACTGATGAAATCGTGTCTTGTTTGATTTCCGGAAACTTCACACGTATGGCGAATCTCTTCCTTCCGTCAAGGATTTCGGATACAGGTGTGCCAATAACGGCGGTCTGAATCAATGTGCGAATATCGTCAATAGCAACGCCATAGCGAGCCATTCTCGCGCGGTCCGGTGTAATCAGTAATTGTCCGCTGCCTGTCAATTGCTCGACCTGAAGATCAGTTTGTCCTGATATGCCGGCAATAACGTTTTTGATCTCTTCCGCCTTGCTTTGTAATACATCAATATCGTCGCCAAAGACCTTGACTGCGATATCGGCGCGCACTCCTGAGACTAGCTCGTTGACGCGCATGGCGATAGGTTGAGTGAAGTTATAGTTTGCTTCCGGCACTTCCTGGTTCAACTTATCTCGCATCGCATCAACGAGTTTTGCTTTGGTGACTCCAGCAGGCCATTCCGATTTCGGCTTTAAGATTACATAGACATCTGTTTGATAGACGCCCATAGGATCGGTTGCCAAATCCGGTCTTCCAGTTCTGGATACCAGGGTCTTCACTTCCGGGAATGGTGCAAGTGATTTCTCAATTCTCGTATTGACTTTGAGCGCCTCCGGCAGCGAGATGCTTGGAATGTTGCGAGTTTCAATGATCATGTCGCCTTCATCAAACTGTGGCACAAACTCTGTTCCCAGCAAGGGAATCAAAGCAATGGCGAAGGCGAAAGCCGCACCGGCGACAAGTATTGTAATGACTTTGTATTTAAGGGCCAGATCTAGGGCTCGTATATAAACCGGTTTGATACTCTCAATGATCCAGCTTTCGCTCGTCGAGATCTTGCCTCTTAGGAACAGACTGCACAGAGTCGGCACTAGAGTGAGGGCTATAAGAAGCGAGCCCAGCAATGCGAAGCATACTGTGAACACCATGGGTGAAAACATCTTGTATTCCATGCCTTGCAGAGACAATATCGGCATGTAGACAACCGTAATTATGAGAATGCCGAAGAAGATCGGCCGCGCCATTTCTCGCACCGAATCCTGAATTACTACAATCCGGTCTTCGTCTTCGCGAATGCGCGAAAGCCTTGAGAGACTGTTTTCTACCATGACAATAGAACCGTCGACAATCATCCCGAAGTCGATTGCACCAAGGCTCATCACATTGGCAGTAATGCCCATTTCTTTCATGCCCATGAAAGAGAAGAGCAGTGACAAAGGTATTGTAAGCGCCACTATAAGCGCTGCTGTGAAATTGCCCAGGAGGAGCAGAAGAACCACAATTACTAAGAAGCCCCCTTCAATCAGGTTTGTTTGAACCGTATGAATTGTCTGTTCTACCAGTTGTGCCTGATCGTAGAATGGTTTCAAGGTGACTGCTTCAGGCAATGTTTTTCTGATTTCTCTAATGCGTTCCTGAATTCTTTTTATGACTTCTCTTGAATTTTCCCCTTTGAGCATCATTACGATTGCAGTTACTACTTCGCCCTTTCCGTCTTTTGTAGTGGCACCCTGGCGTAATGCATGACCATAAGCAACTTGCGCAATGTTCTTTATATAAACAGGCACGCCACTCTGACTTTTTACAGTTATATTGGCAATGTCATCCAAAGTGTGAAGTCGCCCCACGCCCCTCACGGTGTACTGTTCTGACTCATGATCGATAATGCCCGCACCGAAATTTTCATTATTGGCGGAAATAGCATTGAATACATCTTTTAGCGTCAAGCCATACTGCTGCAGCCTGCTCGGATTTATTGTAATTTCATACTCTTGAGTGAGGCCTCCCCAGGTGTTGACCTCAGTTACCCCGGGCACGGTCCGCAGTTGATACCTGATATCCCAGTCTTGAAGTGTTTTTAGCTCAGCTGCGCTGTAACCCTTTCCTTCTACGACGTACTGATATATCTCTCCCATGGCAGTAGTAATTGGTCCCAATTGCGGGTCGATGTCATTCGGCAGTCGACTTTTGGCGCTCTGAAGACGTTCAAGGACTACCTGTCGGGCGAAATATGTATCAACATGATCTTGAAATACAACAGTAACCACAGACAGTCCAAACTTTGAAACTGAGCGAACCTGAACAACCCCCGGCAATCCATTCATGATCGATTCGATGGGAACTGTCACTAACTGCTCCACCTCTACAGGTGCCATACCGTGGGCTTCGGTAAGAATTTGTACTTGATTGTTGGCCAGGTCAGGAAAAGCATCGATTGGCAGATTTAGGAATGCATTGATACCGCCTGCAATGAAGAGTAAGAAGCAGAAGCAGACTAGAAGGCGTTGTTTCAATAAAGAGGCGACGAAGTTCTCCATTGCTCACTCTTCCTCGGCGAATTCGCCTTTGAGCACAGCGGCTTTCAGATTGAACGATCCTTTGGTAACTATAGGCTCGCCTGCACTCACGCCCGTTTCAATTAGGAAACCTTCCTCTACTTTCTTGCCAAGTTGAATCGGTTGTTTCTTATAGCGAGCACCGCCCAAATCGACAAACACAAAATTTTCTTTACCGTAACTTTGTACTGCCTCTGCAGGCACATAGACTTTACTCTGATCTTCTGGCTCTAGAATCGTGACCTGTCCAAACATGCCGGGCTTAAGCAAGAAGCCCGGATTTTTCAAAGACACACGCGCAAGAAAGGTTCTTGTGTTGTCCCCGGTGGAGGGTCTCATGTAGTTGATTGGTCCTGTGAATACTCTCTTCGGCAGACTGTCGCTGACGAAATTTGCTATTTGACCTTCTTTTACCCGCGGCAGATCCTTGTCGTAAATGGTTATATCGAGCCACACTTGTGTGAGATCAGCAACTTCATACAGCGTCTGTTGCACTGAGACAACATCTCCGACCGTGACTGTTTTCTTGGTAATGACACCACCCCGGGGAGCCGTAATCGGGCTTGTCGTCTGGAGTTTCTCAGATCGAATATCACGCAGCGTCACCCCATATGCCAATAGAAGCGATCTAGCCTCTTCCTCGATGTGAGTGCTTTTCTCCTTAAAGGCTTCGACTGCTCTTGTTGCGAGTATATGTTCAGTCTGTGCTTGTATAAGCGCTTTCTGGGGCGCAATGTGCTCATCGAAAAGCTGTTGGGTGCGGGTTAGATTGTTTACTGCCAGTGCTAGTTTTGTCTCTGAATCTTTAATCTCCACTTCATTTTCATGATAACGACGAATGAAATCGGCATAAATTCTCGCCACTTCGAGGTTTTCGATGATAGCCAGTGTCTGTCCTCTTGCGATAACGTCACCGAGAATTGCCCTATCGTCTAGCACTCGTCCCGGCGCCAGAGAGTTGATATGGAAGACTCTATTTTCGTCAGCCTGGATTTGCCCTGTGGTGACAATGTCATCGTGCACAGCGCGTGGAAAAACTCGAGTTGTCCTCAGTCCGATCTTGCTCAAGGCATCAGGAGCAAGCTTAACTGTGTCCGACGTCACCGGCTTGGCGGCATGGTCGTTTGCAGGTGCTGGTTCCGGCAACGGCTCGGTCTTAGTACACGCCGCAACAAAGAGAGCGGTCAGAACCAAGGCGGACAGTCGCTTAATATTGGGCATCGGTAAACGTGGGGTCGTCCCCAACCGATTTGGTGTTTGCAAAACAAAAGTCTCCAGATCAACACAAAAGCAAGTGAAGTTGCTTTGCTTTAGATCAGGAGAACCTGCTTAGAAGTAAAAGGAGTAACTTGCTTGACTATGAGAGGAGGAGCGCGCAGCCGGTTGTGTTTTTTCGGCGCTTGCTGGAATGCAAACGTAGATTGATACGCAGCAAAAACGACTATCTGAATAGCCTGGCGCAGTTCGATTACGGCGCCCCCAGTGACGGCAAGTTCTGGGTGGGTGGAACAACAGGAGCGCTTGTGCCCGCAATCAGTGCACAGGTCGCTTGGCTCCGCTTGAAGGACAGCGGCCGATAAGGTCGAAGCCGTATTCTTAACTTCATCTGGGCAGGCGCACGCGCGAGCGGGGTTCGTTACCCACAGCATAAAAAGCAAAATTATCGTGCTAATGACTTTGGTTTTCATTTCTAAAAGCCGCACTGCCTCTGGCTCACAGCTATATCAAGTGTACTTCGTAGACAAGGATAAAAGCAAAAGTCGCAGGCAAATGCAGCAACAGTGACAGCTGAAATACGGCTGTTTACCAATACTTTAGAGAAATTTCAGGCTGTTTCACAGATGAATGCGTGGCAATAATATCAGTCGTTTTTCGACTGCCGGAATTTAGCCCTTGCACGTAGATCCGCATAGCAAGAGCTTGCGGTTCAGGTAGTGCGTCGAGATGACAATCAGATTTCCGATAGAGATAAGTATGACTTCCTGAGCTTCAGGCAAGCCTTTTGCCTGTCCGAAGGTAGCGAACATAACCAAGAACAGCCCCAGCGCCATTAAGGCCACGATGTGCGGGCGTCTGTGGCGCAAATATCCAGGGACAATGGCTAGAAGGCAGAAGGTCAAAACCCAAAACGCAAGCAACTTGTGGCTGATATCGTCGTGAACGAAGGCGCGTCCCAAGACCGGGAGCAAGCAAACCAAGACCGGCACAAGGGCGCAGTGAATCATGCAGATTACTGACGTGGCGATTCCCAGGGAATCAAACAGGCTTTTGCCTGACGCGTTTGCGCCAGCCTGATGATATTCATTCTTGATAGATATGTTCTCCATATCGATATTATAATGGAAATCGTTTTCATTTGCAAATCAATGGCGGCTTACAGAGGCGCTGGTCAGCCTTTCAGCATTCGTGACGCTGTCCGGATAGCTATCCGGGCAAATTCCGCATGTTCGGATTTAGTGCGGCAGTAGACATCCGCAGCGAGTCATTCGAAAGGGTGATCTGTATAAAGTCCTCCCATTGCACGATTTGATGTCACTTTTAGATGTTTAGACTGGCTGCATTGGCAAAGGGAGACCAGAGGCAATGCGCGGCAAAAGTATCAAAATTCTAGTTGCACTAGCAGCATTGGCGCTGTTCTTCAGTCTTGACGCGTCAGCGATGATCGGGTCCTCGAACCAGGCAATTGCGCAGAATAACCAGTGGATTCCTGTGCCGGCATGGTTGGCGGGCACCTGGCAGACCAGATTTCAGACATTTTTGGAAACCTACGATTGCAAAACTGGGCAACAACTACTGAACGAACCAACCAGCTTGCCAGTCGCTCGCCAGCGCACTATAGGCGCGCAACAAGATGCGACCGGACAGATCTGGCATTATGCGGCTACACCGTATGTGCGAAACGTTGAAACCGAAGCCTATTTTGAAAGCCAGACGATTCAGAAGCTATCCGTTTTGCATTCGCATTCGAATCTGGTTAGCCTGAATACCCTAGGCGTAGTCTCTAGATGGTCCAGGGAAACACAGGAGAAGCTGGACAGTTTTTATGAAAGTACTGTCGCTACGTACATTCCATTGAATGCAGGCGTGATCAAAACAGACTTGAATGTGACTGACTATGATTTAGATGGAAAACCGCTGCGCGCGTCGCATAGTGTATGTGTCGAACGCTGCATCAAGCCGTTTGTTGTTATTGATCGTGACGAGCGCGGCGATCTGCGCGAGAAGTTTTTGCGATTTCTCGCTGAGCGCAACGCTACAGCTCTACAAAGCGATGCTTCGACAAGTTTGTTGAAAAATGGCGGCGCAAAATGAATGTCAATTCAGATCTTGCCTGACAGAAACACGCCAATCTATGGAATGATGTTCAGCTAAAGGACACTTCCGGCGCGCGCCGTGTTTGTCAAAGAATGGAGTGGGCAATGAACTGCATGACAAAATTTGTTCATCCTAGAAGTGCCAACCGAAAAAATCACGGATATGCGCTGCCTGTGCTAGTGTTGACCCTTACACTCTTGTCTGCTTGCTCAGCATCGGAACCGGTCGATGATCTGGCCGTCGCCAAAATGCCGACCAGCGAGATGCAAGCAACAAACTACCTGCCGCTTAATGAGGACAAGCCGGGCACGCCGGTTAATGTGCCGCGCTACCTGGCACCGGGGCGGTACAACATCGTCGAGTATTACAGTCCTTATGACGCTAATTGCGCCAATCTTCAACCACTGTTAGTGCAACTTGCGCAGACGCGAAACGACATCGCCATACGCACTGTAAATGTCAACCGTCCGGAAATACAGCAGGTCGATTGGGGGTCGCAGGTGATGCTGGACTTGCAAATCCAGAAATTGCCGTACTTCCAGATATATGACCTACGGCAAGGCCTGCGTGCCCAGGGGCGACCAGCCTATGAACAAGTGAATCAGTGGGTTCGAAGCTTGCAGTCGACTCAACAATATACAGGACAGCCCGCGCCGATGGCCGCGCCATGAACGGCTGGATAGTTCAATCAACGCATTCTTAGTTGTCGCAAATTCTGACGTTTGTGTAAGCTAATCATCCAATTTTTCAGCCCCTGCCGGAAACATAATGGCAGGGTAAGCGGCTCGTGAAATTGGGTGAACAAGTATGAACGGTGCTCTCACGGTAGGTCTTTTGATCATCTCCAATGTCTTTATGACAATGGCCTGGTATGGCCATTTGAAGTTCAGGTCGGCACCACTCTGGGAAGTGATCCTGATTAGTTGGTTGATTGCTTTTTTTGAATATTGCTTTCAAGTTCCGGCAAATAGAATCGGAAGTTACGAATTTTCTGCGGCGCAACTGAAGATTATTCAGGAGGCGATCACATTGATTGTCTTTGCCGTTTTTTCAGTGTGCTACCTAAAACAGCAGTTCCAGTGGAACTATCTGGTAGCTTTCGCGCTCATGGTAGGGGCCGTATTTTTTGTGTTTATGGGAAAAGGCTCTTCTAATACGGAGAAAGCCTTAAGGAAGAGTGAAAGCTCTGGCTCACATATTGCGGAGAGTTTCACGGCTGGGGAGGTTGGCTATTGCGAGAAAGTGTCTGGTTCTGTTGCTTCTTGAGGGATGCCAACAGGGCACGGCGCCGGTTTTGGTTCCAAGCCTCTGATCGGTTGACCTCGTCTGGTAATCTGTTATCTCGTATTAGCAGCGATAATCAGGAGCTGAACCTTTGATTTTGGAGAGCGGACAAGCGAATGGCCACAATACTTGTTCTACATAATCAGCTTGCGAAAAGTGGTATCTTGTGCGAGATGCTCGAGAAACTCCAACACAAGGTTGTTGAGGCTGAGTCTGTCTCTAGCCAGATCTCCAAGTCAGCGTCTCGATTCGCAGATCTCAATACTGAAATTGTAATTATCGATCATGAAGGCGATGATATTTCAGTGATCGAATCGTTAACTGCGGTGAAGAAAGAGAAATGTTTCTCTGCCATACCGGTAGTGGTGGCGACTGCCGTCGCAAAAAGTGAGGAAGTCATTGAGGCTATGCGGCTCGGTGCATTTGATCATATGAGCAAACCGATTGATATGCGCGAATTGGAGTCGGTGATCAATCGCGCGCTGACCACTCCGAAGCCGGAGGCGGTGTCGCAAATTAGTCAATCAAACGAAGAGTTTCTCGTCGGTCTTAGCCCGGTCATGCGACGCGTTGAAAAACTGATTGGAGTGGCGGCTGGTTGTGATGCCACCGTTCTTGTGCAGGGCGAAACCGGCACAGGCAAAGACACAGTTGCCCGAACAATTCACCGGCACAGCCCCCATCAGAAGGAAACCCTGACGGTCATCGACTGCACTGCCGTGCCGGAAGACTATGAGTCATTTGAATCTCTATCTCCCGGCGCCCAGGGTTCGGTGTTGCTCGATGAAATTGGCGATCTGAATGCGCAAATGCAAGCAATGCTGGTAAGAGCTTTAAAGGAACAATCTCCATCTTCCGATCTGCAGCCGCGAATCATAGCGACTACGCAGTATGACTTGATTGCCATGGTAAAAGAAAAGCGCTTCAGAGAAGATCTCTATTATCGACTCAATGTTTTGCCGATCCTGCTGCCACCATTGAGAGAAAGAGGCTCCGACATACTCTCTCTGGCAGAGACATTTTTACAGCAGGCGCGTCCGGAAGCGGCCAAGCGTTTGAGCAGTTCGGCGGCAAAGCTGCTTTTGGACTATACATGGCCCGGCAATGTCCGCGAGCTGCAAAATCTGATGTATCACTTGACGGTTGCTGTCCGGTCGGCGGTGATCGAAGCAGCCGACTTGAGCATGATTGCATCTTCGCAGCCGGGCGCCAGCGATGACTCCGCACTGCCGAGCCTCGATTACCACGATGTTATGTCATCTGTTGAAAAGCGGCTGCTGGCGCAAGCCTTGCAGGCAGCTAGCGGTAGCAGGAGCGAAGCGGCTCGCCTGCTTGGAATCAACAGACAATTGTTGTACGCCAAGTTGAAAGCGCATGGACTGATGAGTTGATGGAGGATATTGAGATGCCACCATTAGGTGAACCGCCACACAAGAAAGGGGAAAAGGGTCCGCAGGAGAGGGAAAGTCGCCGCGCGTTTAACACTCCTGAGAATGCGCAGAAGGCAGTTTTTACCGGTAGAGCATGTCTTAGTTCGTTGAACACCGGCAGCGTCTGGAGGCATCGTACTCCGCATGGCGAGCCTGAAATTAAGGCATCCCTGACACTCGATGGGGAGGCGGTTGTGGAGTTGCACTTCAGTCCGGAGGATGGCAGCTTGCTGCCAAAGGGATTGCACGGCATCGGTGAAGGCAGACCGGGTATCGAATTGCTTGTAAAAGAAAAACTGGTGGAGATTCCACAAAACATTACAGTGCTTGATGGCGCCGAATTTAGAGAACCGGAAGGATGTTGGGCGGTTCCATTGGCTCATCAAGGCAGAATCATTGCTCATTTGAGAGTTTCTGCAGACGGCGGCAAAGTCTTGCCGGACAAAAAGGCGGCTGATGAACTGAAACATACAGCAGGGCCAGGCGCAGTCTGAAGTTCAGTCTGCCGCTCAGCTGATTTTATTGCTTATGTTTTCTTCTTGTATTTGCCTTTGACGATGGCATCAAAAATCTCGCCATCGGCTATTTGACCACTGCTATTCATAACCCGGTCGTAGAGATCCTCGGGAAGCACGCGCAGCACTGTCATTAGCCCGTGCACACCTTTCCACCAATCCTTTCTCATTCCTCTGGTTTCACGCCTTCCCGTGTAGGCGGCAATAGATGTGGAACTCATTTCCTCGCTCATCATCATTCCGGTCATGCCTTGCGGAAAGCCAGGAGTTTTGAAACCTTCGCTATCTAAAATGTTCTTCGGCTCCGGCGCATTAGGCATGGCAGCGTCGTAGTCCATTGCATTCATCATGCCGCGAATACGGGGACCAACCTGCCTGGTCATGTGATTCATCATGTGATGCACCATGTGGCAATGGAAAATCCAGTCTCCCGGATTGAAGGCAATGAATTCAAAATCTTGCACCATTGCCACGCCTACGAGTGTATTGTTTCGCGGTATCCATGCCGATTGAGGAATCCTGCCTCCTTCGGTGCCTGTGAGCCAGAATGTGTGCCCGTGAAAATGGATGGGATGGTGCTGCATCGGACTGAAGTTCATCAAACGCACCCTTACCCGTTCGCCCAATTTTGCCACCATTGGTGTCGTAAATGGGCCGCAACGGCCGTTTATCGTATGCCAGTTCCAGTCCATCAAAGAGGTATCGTTAATGGTGGCATTTGGCATAATGAAAAAATTCTGGTAGACGAGAGCAAAGTCTCTATCTACGGGAGGATCGTATGCGATCTGCGGATGGACGATAAATAGCCCGCACATGCCCATAGCCTCTTGCATTGCGACATGTGCGTGATAGAAAAACGTGCCGGTTTGATGGAGATCGAATTCGTAAGTGAAACTGCCGCCAGGTGGAATCAAGTCTTGAACCAAACCCGGAACACCGTCCATTTCTACAGGCAACTCAAATCCATGCCAGTGCATCGCCGTCGGTTCGGGCAATTCGTTATAGACGATGATGCGCACTCTGTCGCCCTGGAATGCTTCAATTGTCGGTCCGGGAAGGCTGCCGTTAAAACCCCACACATCCATGAAGCGACCTGGCAAAAACTCGCGCTTCACCGCCTGGCACCGCAAGTGGTACTCCTTGATTCGGCCCAATTGCTTAAACTTCAATTTTTCCAGATCAGGAGCATGCACCGGCACCGGTGGCAAGCCGGATGCTCTCAAACCCGGCACTAATTTGCCGAGGTAATGATCGCTGTCAGGCGGACCTCCAAAGCTTGGCTTGTAGCGAGAGTACTGATCGAATTTGGCATTGCCTCCGCTTCCCTTCTTCTGGTTGGAGGCGTCTGCAGCCCTGCCGGGGCCAATTGCAACGGCGGCTGCGCTCGCGACAAAGGCGCCTGTCGTCAACAAATCTCGTCGGCTAATGTTTTTGTCTGACATGCTTGCTCCTGCCCGGGAATTATCGAGGTTTTGGCGTCGCGTCTATGTGTCCTGGAGGAGTAATTCCTTCCGGGGCATCCAGGGCGCCGCTGAGGAGAAAGCCATTGAGCAAGACTTCTTGCTCGCGCCAGGTCTCCAAATAGTGAATGTAAGCCAGCCTCTCTTTGAAAAAGTCGTGCTGGGTTTCGAGAACCGCAGGCCAGTCAGTCCTCGTGTCTTTATAACTATTGAGCATCAATTCATAACGCTTTCGCAGTGCAGGCAGGATTGTCTTTTTGTACGATTGAATATGTTGGACCGCAGTCACATATTCACGGTACTGGCGGGCCAAATTTCTTCTCAGCTGAATTTCCACCAGCTGTACCTGCGCTTTTTGTCGGCTGAGATCGGCTCTTGCCTGCTGTACGGTTCCCTGGTTGCGATCGAAAAGTGGAATGTTTACGACTTCCAGATTGGCTCTGGCAGCAAAGCCTCTGTCGAGTTGATCGTATCCGCCTCCGCCGCTCACCACCACATTCGGTATCTTCTGACGTTGCTCGCGCTTGAGCGTAATCTCATCAGAACTCAGCTTGGCACGCGCCTCGCCCATCTGAGGGCTGTCCTTGATCAGTCTATCCACCAATGTCTGCCAGCCCATCAATTGGGGTTCACCATCCAGTTCGCCCGCCAATCTTCGGTAAGGAATGTTTACCCCCAGGACCGCAATCAGATTCTCCCAGGCATACATCAGATCGTTTTCAGTTTCCATCACCCTCAGGCGCGCAGTCTCTTGATTGGCATTAGCCAACTGGCGATCGGCTTCGTCCGCCTCGCCAAGGTTGAACATTTCACCCACTGTCAGCCAGCGATCATGCATTGATTTCCATAGTTCGAGCTGCATGTTCAATCGCTTAACCGCTCCAAGAACATGATAGTAGTGTGTCTTCACATCATTGGACACTTTGTAAGTCTGAGCCTGAAGCTGCTGCCGTGCCGCGTCGGCTCTGGCCAGATATTTTTGACGGCTCAATTTCAATTTCCCGCCCAGAATGATCTCCTGCTGAGCCATTCCTCCCTGCCACTCTCCTGCGCCTGCCGTCGGCAGTCCCATCAAGTCACCGTTGTATGCCAGTGATGGATTCATGTACAAACCGGCTTGTCTGGCTTTGCCAAGCTCACCGTCCACTTGCGCCCGTGCTTGTACGAGAGTGGGGTTGTTTTTCGTTGCCAGGTCTTGCAAGTCGTCAAGGCTGAGAGGCGGCTGTATGTCTGCAGGATCTCCAAATACATTGAACTCCAGGCGTATTTCTTTGCGCGTCTGAAGTGGAGTCGGATCTGCACTTTCTGTGGTGGCAGCATCGTTTTTAGTTGTTGGAATGGCACCACGCAGTTGTGGCATGTCCATGCCCGGCATATCTTTCATGGGGTCAGCCTTGGGCTTGGTTCCGGACATATTCATGCCGGACATGTCCATCCCCGGCATGCCTTCCATAGCGTTGGTTTTATCGGCCAAATAAGCTGGCTGAATTTTGCTTTTGCGTATACGCATTTGATCGTCGACTGACAGACCGCTCGCCGGTGCCAGAGCAAAGCTGCATGCGCTGAAGGCTAGGATGAATGCAGTGGTAGACTTCCTGGTTCGTAAAAGCCTGAGCAAGTTTTGTTTGTATTTGATTGGCAACATCTTGCTCATATTGCTCGCCTGGATTCAAGGAGCTGCGAAGGTGGCAGTACAGCCTTACTCAGCAATTGTACTAGGTTGGCCTTTTGAGATTGAATGTCGCCCTCTTCGATATCTGTTGTATTGCATTTTGCGTTTCTGGATATGCGCAAGGCGTGCATTGCCTTTGAAACCACAATATGGAATGAGCAATTTGATTTCCTGGTTTATTGTCGGACCATCGAAACAGAACGTGGCAATGCACATCGATCGGGTTCGATGAAGATTTTCCGCGCCTTTTCGGACGATAAAACCTCTGGACTATAGAATTTTTCCAGACAGTTTTTTTCAAATAAATCGGAATTGCGATCCGCGAATATTGTCCAATCGTCATTGACTTTGCGACGGGAGTCGATCAGCCGGGCGAATGCAACAGTAATAGTTTCGTGATAGCCAATGCTGTTCTTTGAAGAATTGAACCTCATAATTCCGTTTCTTATACGTTCTAATGCTTCTTCAAATGAGGTGGATTTTTCCAATACCAGCCATCCCATACGAAGATGCGCAGTATGATTCCAACATTTTGCGCCTAATGAACATTCCTCGAAAGATTGCAAGAAGTTATCATCGTCTTCTGTTATTTTGCCTGGAGATGCGGAGCAACCAAGAGCGCCAATTTCCTGCAAAAGCTTGAGCACCCGCATTTTAATTTCGTCCCTGATGATGGAAACTTCTTCTTCTGTCCTATCCTTGGGGTCGCTTAGCGGCCAATCTTCGCGTTTTATGTCGGGCGCCAGTGGACAGGCTTCGCCGCATCCCATAGTGATCAAAACATCTGCGCTGCGAGTTAGATCATCAGTCAACAACTGAGGTTTGACCACAGATAAGTCGATGCCGAAGTTTTGCATAGTACGCAAAACACATTCGTGTATTTTTTCTGCTGGCTGCGTTCCTGCGGACACCGCAATTGCTTTGGATGCATCCGCATATTGATTGAAAAAAGCTGCCGCCATCTGAGAGCGCCCAGCATTGTGGACACACGCGAAAATCACCTTCACGAGCAGCTTCCTTTCTTCTTGCCAATGCTAACTTGTGCGACCTCCGGCATGGTAGCACAGCATGCCGAAGTTTCCAGCTTTGTGAAATCTGCATCTTCGCCGTACGTTGTGGCGGCGCCGGTGGTATGAAAGCTTTCCCAGGCAATTCCTTGAGGATCGTGCACCCAGGTTTTGTCACCTTGTGCATAGCAGCATGTCGTTTGTTCTTGCTCTAAAAGCGGTTGCTGCGCAGCCTTCAGTCGCAGCGAAATTTCCTTAAGATCCTCGCCGTTTTCCACCTGTATTCCCAGATGATCGAGCCCTGGTACTCTTCCTTTGGCTGAAATCGCAAAGTTTATGCGCGGATCGTCCAGCATCCATTTTGCATAGTCTTCTTTCTTGACCGATGGTTGACTATTGAATAAAACCGAGTAAAACTCAATCGACTGGGCGATGTCAGCCACAGCAACATGAACATGGAATCTTTTCATCAGCATTTTGCTCCATCGTCGGCACAGCAGTTTTCCATGAGAAAACTCAGTAGTTTTTGCATTTGATTGTAATCCGCTGAGTAGATAACTGATCTGCTCTCGCGTCTCGATATTAATAAGCCGGCATTGCTTAGTTCCTTCAAATGGAATGACATTGTCGCTGGTGGCATTCCAAAATGATTGCTCAAATCGCCTGCTGCCATTCCTATAGTGCCCTTTCTGACTAAAAGGCGAAAAATCTCCAGGCGTGATTCTTGCGCCAGGGCCCCCAGGGCGCTAACGGCGTTCTTTGTTTTCATATTTCCAAGATTATCGAAATATTGGACGAGTGTCAAGCGCCTGTCATTTCCACCTTAATAAAGTACGCTTCGATGGCTTTGACGAGTATTAGTCCAATGGCTGCTGCACCACATTGAATACATGAATACCCCGAAGGACCACATGGTTGTTAGCCATGTGGTCGCAGATAAAAGTTCTTTTGAGCTGATGTTGGTCAAGCTTGTCGCTTGGCTTACCTAGTTGTTTTTCTGAACCGGTTGAACATCTTGTCCAGATGGCGTGAAGTTCCAGGCAATCCCGTTGCGGCCTCTATACTCCAGCTCATCTTTGTCGTTGACGCCCATCTCGCCTTCCCAAACGGCGCCTGAATCCTTGTTGACCCATGAGACTTGCCCGTCCTTGACGACGCGGTCCCAGTGCCCCAGATTGCCGTCAATTTGATCGAGTTGACCGTCGGTATAGTGATACTTGCGAACTCGTCCCTCTCCGGAAGGTGATTCCAGAAGATTGTGCTGGGCATCGTATACGAACAATCCTTCCTTTGATTCGCGACTGTGGGAGCCATCCACGTTAATCTTGAATTGATTCAGCTCTCCGTCTTTGATCACATCGATTGTTAGATTGCCTTTGCTGTCTATTTTTACATTTTCGAGCGGCTTGTCTGGCTGTCCGTCGAATCGATCAATCCACTTTCCATCAGGCATCTTGTACATGTGATGCTTGTCGCTGATTGTCACGGATGTGACTTCGCCTTTATCGTCCACCGTCACATCATATTTTCCACGATGCTCCGATTTGTCAGCCTTGGACTGCGGAAGCTCCTGCTTCGAGCTATCACAAGACATTGCAAATGGGTTCTTAAATTCCGAGTCTTTGAGCTGATTCAATAACAAATTGTCTGGAGCCAAAAAGCACGCATTTTGGTTTGGCTTTGTAAGACAGTAAACTTCGTTGAAAGTCGGGTCGACCATTGGTGTGCTTTCCAGTGGGCACGAACGTGCTGCCACGCTGGCGTCTACCCGATCGCTAAATTCGCTGCTGTTTGGAAAACCCATAAAATCATCCTCCGGTGCGCCTTAGCGCCTCCATTTGCCGATGGATGAACCTTACCGGGGTTTTGTATCCAAATTGTTTATTTCCGGCAACTTGCGGAAGCGCTGCTGAAATCGTTGGTGTTTTCGAGAGAGAAAATCCTATTTCGCTTCGATTTTCTCCAGGCGCTTGTTCTTGATGGCGATTTGGCGAGCATCGTAGGATTGCGCACCAAAAATAGGGACAATTTCTGCCAGTGCCTTTTTATAATTTTCGTGCGCATCGGAAAATCTGCCTTCGGCAATATAGAAGTCGGCAAGTTCGCAATACAAACGCGAACGGTAAGATCTATCGGATTGCTTTACTATCTTTTCCTTCCACTGCGCCTCCAGTTTCGCCGAATCACCAGCGTACTGTTTCTGAATGCGCTCCGCCTCATCATCATGTTGCAATTTTTTCAAGATAAGCGAACGGGCCAGGTGAATTTGCTGAACGGGCGGAAGCTCAACGCAATCAGACCAGTTTTTGAGCACTTCGTTTAGCTGCGTTTCTGCTTTCACAAAATTTCCACTGGCAATACTGTCGAATGCGGCATCATAGGTTTGAGCGAGCTTTCTATTGTACTCACTCACCTGCGCTTCTACAATGCGCTTGTAGGCGCCTGCCAATCTTTCCTCGCCCTTCGGACTGCTATTCATTACTTGGGGAGAAATGGCTATCATCGAGTTTGCGATTTTTACTAGATTGTCGAGATCTTTCTTTTGACCATAACCAGGCAATCCGACTCGATAGCAATAGCCTCCCTTTAAATAGTCCATACAAAAATCTTTTAGATCCTGTACGTATGCCGTGGTGCCATTGGAAAGTTTCACAGACCGGCGAGTCTTTTTTATTGAACCCTTGCCTGCGCTGGTAAAAAAGGTCGTATTACAACTGGCAGTTCCGAGCCATAATTCATATCCATCCTTAAAAGGACCACTGCCAATATCGAGCGGACCTTTGCATTGTTGCGGCAGCCAGGTCGGCAAATACACAGGTGTTTTGGAAACCGCCAATTCGCCGATAGCGGCGCGAATTGCACCAGGTATGCGCAGCGCGTCTGATTGTGCAGGGGCGGAAAAACCAGATTGAGAAATAAATGACGTGCTGACGAAACTTAAGACAACGAGATTGGCAATCAATTTGGACCGGTACATTAGTGACCTCATTTTCTTATGTAGAAGGCTCTGGGATCGAGGCGATTAAGCCCTTCTTCGTGCGCGGTGCGAATTGCCGCATCGTATTCTTCCTGGGTAATGTGGCGGTTGATTTCACCATATTCATTTTCGCCGACTTTTCCGGCTGGATAATATTGAGCCATGATGTTCACATAGGTGTTGGTAGAGATTTGCGTGGCAATGAAGCGCATTATCTCTCTGGTGCCGGCAATGCCGCCCGGCATTACCAGATGTCTGATCATCAAACCGCGCTGCGCCATACCGCAATCGTCAATGACGAGATCACCGACCTGGCGATGCATTTCTTTTATCGCCGCCTGGGCAGATTTTGAATAATCCTTAGCTTTTACATATTGCATCGACAGAGCATCATCCCAGAATTTGAAGTCAGGCATGTAGATGTCGACAATGCCATCCATTAACTGCAAGCTTTCCAGCGAATCGTAGGCACTTGTGTTATAGACGATAGGTAAATTCAATCCGCCTTTGATCGCATGTGGTATTGCTTCTATGATCTGCGGCACTACATGCTCAGGAGTGACGAAATTGATATTGTGGCATCCTTGCCGTTGCAACTCGAGCATCATCTCGGCAAGCTCTTCTGGAGTCACCTCAGGACCACGCTTGGCCTGGCTGATATCGTAGTTTTGGCAGAACACGCAGCGCAGATTGCACATATTGAAAAATATGGTACCGGAGCCGTTTCTTCCTCTCAGGCAATCTTCTTCTCCGAAGTGGGCAAAATGACTGGCCACTTGCGCCAACCTGCCAGTTTTGCATACCGCGGTTTTGTCTTCCAGACGATTCACATTGCAATCGCGAGGGCAGACGCGGCAAGATTCAAGCGTTGCCAGCGACTGCGCCACTTTTGTCTCAAGTTCGCTCTCGGGTAATTTTAGATATGCAGGCAAAAACATCTAAATTTTACCTTCTGCAGGGCGTTTTTCCATCTCGCTAGCCTTAGCCCTATCTCGGGCAGCCAACTCTTTCTTGCCCAGTTTGTCGTAGAGTATCGCTCTTGTAAAATAGACGGAACTGCCAAAATCCGGCGATGCACTTATTGCTTCGTTCATATCTTTGAGCGCTTTCTCGTACATTCCCATGTGCGTATAACAATCCGCTCGTTTGATCAATGCGTCATCATCCATTGGCGAAGCTGTAATTATCGAAGTATAGTCATTTACAGCTTTCTGCCAGTTTTTCAGTTTGCAATACAGATGGGCCCGCACGTATCTACACTCAAACTTGTGCGGATTCATCTGGATGGCACGGGAATAATCAGCTAGAGCCTCTGGGTATTGTTGATTGTGCTCATAGCAAGAGCCACGCCAAAAATATCCAACCGCTTTGGTGGGATCAAGTTTGAGATACATTGAAAGATCGCTGATCGCTTTGTCAAACTGATTCAGACTGCTATAGGTCATCGAGCGACGATGGTACATGTCTTTGTTTGTCGGATCTTGCTTTATGGCATTGCTGTAAGCGGCGAGCGCTTTGTCATACTGTTTGATTTCGGAGTATGTGCTGCCCATCGCATCGTACAGTCCATAAGTGTCAGGGGTGAGAGCCTCAGCGCGTTTCTCGTCTGCGAGCGCCATGTCGTACTTCCCATTTGTGTTGTAGAGTTTAGCGCGCAAAACCAGTGCGCCGGCAAGTTGCGGGCAACGCCTCAATAATGCATTGACCGCGACAAAAGCCTGGTCATGCTGCTGTTTGTCATATAACTGAGACGCGGCTTTCAACTCAGCGTTTGGTGAATATTGTGCATTCGACGGCAATAGTTGAAGGAATATCAAGGCGCCACAAAAAATCAATTTTAGGTAAGTTCGCTTTCGTTTGCATCGATTTCTAATCATGGTCCCGGTTTATTGTCTATTCGACACCATGCGTCCAAAGTAAATTTCGTCGCTGTAGGACGGTTTTGAAACTGGCTTTTGCCCCTCGCCCCAGTATGTTCCTTCCCAATATCCGATTGGATTGTCGTTTTTGTCCAGGAGCAATCGGATGCAGCCCTTTGCCACGCCGTCTCTGTGATCTTGCCGCGCATTAGGCGGCAATTGCTCGGGCTTGAAGTGATAGACGGAAGAAGAGTCAAGCACAAATACTGTTGCGAAGCGAATCGGCGCACCGTCGACTGTTTCCTCAGATATTCCTGTCGGGGGATCGATCACCATCATCACATGTCCGGAGTTGCCGCTGCCATGATGAAAGTCCTTTTCACTGCCTTTCTTCCAGGCAATGAAATCACCGCGTTTCAGCTCTTTTGGACTGGCAACTCTCAACCATCCATCGCTTGCTTCTGCGGTGCCTAATCCACCGAAAAAGCGCGCATAGGTTTTTGCCTGAGGATGCGCCCAGTTATTCTGCATCCTTTTAATAGGAGTGTAGTGTTTGTGCGCTACCGATTCGATGACATAGCTGATGAATCCGGAGCAATCGGTGTTTGCCTCGCACGTCCCGTCCTGAAAGGAGAGCACTTGCTCGCGGGCTGGGGCGCTTTTGTGTTGATAGTGATCGGTGCGCACATTGTTGAATACCCAATTAGCCTTTTCATAGGCTGCCTGGGCCAGCTGATTGGATGCGCCTGCAGAAGCTTGATTGTCTGCCGCTGGAGAAGGAACAGGAGCAGGTCTAGGAGCAGAGCGTTTTTCGTGGGGGCGATCGGCTTGTCTTTCTGTGATCTGATGTGCGCCTGCATTCGCCGATGAAACTGAATTTGAACTTGGTGCTGACACGTGGTCGCACAGCCAGTGGAGGGCATGCGGAATAATTTTATTGAGAGGTGGCGTCGACTCAGCATGTGGACTCATGCCAAGCACGAGACCTTTTCCGTACCTGCCCAGCACCATAGCCGGTGCTCCCTTCATAACGCCGCGTTCGCCATTTTTCGCGACCAGTTCGCCGCGATAAAAAGCAAGTACAGTCAGTTCTTTTGCCAGTTGCGGGTTTTCTAAAAGAGTGCGGCCATCCAGCACTGGTCCATTGTGATAGACAATATCGGCAACCCCCGGACTGACTCCAAAAATCTCCGCGCCGGCTTGGGTAAACTCAATCGGCAGGGTCCCTTCTCCTCTAAACCAGTGCTGCCTGTCGCGGATGCCAATCGGCAAAAGACCGAGAAAATCCGGTTCGTTGGCTGCCAAATAGCAGCCCGCACAGATGCCTACATAGCACCCGCCATTTTTCACGTAGCGTGCAATCTCAGCCATTCCGCCGCCTGCCAGGCTGGCTGCCTGCTTTTTCCCGCTTCCGCCTGGAGCTATAAAGACATCAAAATTCTTGAGGGAACCTTCGCGAACATCTTCGCCATTGAGAATGGTGGTGTGGATTGTCTCTTCATATCTTCTGAGAACGGCTGCCAGATCGTTGAAAGACGGTCCCACGCCGGAGTCCTTGAATACGGCAACTTCCAGCCGACGAGGCTGGCCTTGGACAGGCATCGTCCCGCTTTGCGCGATACAGATGAGAAGAAACCAGGATAAGACATATGGGAAGTGTGTTTTGAGCGGCGAAGGATGGTGTTGTGTTTTCATGCGCTCATTCTACAGGTTACCCAGCTTGCTTCGGCTTTCCCCTGCGAATAGGTCCGAATCGTTCGGCGCCACGGTGACAAGCATATTCTTAGTGGTTTCTTAGGTCTTTTCGCCGATTCCTTCCCTCTGAGCCCTTGAAAAGTACCCTGTGGCGGCTGTAGCCTACTTAAGTCATAATTACCGGTTCGCAACCGCAGAGGTTTTATGCTGAAAACCACGCCCTTGCATTCCCGTACTGCCGCTCTCATGCAAGCCAGTCAGTGGCGGCGTTGGGCTGGATACGCAGTCGCCAGCGCCTATGAGATGACGCACGACCGGGAATACTTTGCCATTCGCAATGCCTGTGTCTTGCTTGACGTCTCGCCTTTGTGCAAATACCGCATCAAAGGGACAGAGGCGCTCAAGTTTCTCAATCGGCTTGTCACCAGGGATGTGAGCAAAATCGCTGTCGGCAGCATGCTCTACACGCCCTGGTGTGACTCTCGCGGCAAGATTATCGACGACGGGACGATTGCTCATTTGGGAGAAAACTATTACCGCCTCACCTCCGCCGAGCCGAACCTGCGCTGGCTTCAAGACAATGCCCTGGGCATGCAGGTGGAAATAGAGGACGTCTCCGAGCAGATTGCTACTTTGTCTGTTCAGGGTCCGCGCTCGCGCGAACTGCTGATGACACTTTGTAATGCCCCCCTGGGGGCGCTCAAATACTATGACTTCGTCGAAACGAAGATAGCCGGCACGCAAGTGATGATCTCGCGCACGGGTTACACCGGTGACCTCGGCTTTGAATTGTGGGTTGATGGCCTTCAGGCAGAACCTCTCTGGGATGCAATTATTGAGGCGGGACATGCCTTTGCTCTGCAGCCGGCCGGGATATGGGCGCTGGATGTTTCGCGCATCGAGGCCGGGCTGATTATGCTCGACATCGACTATACGCCCGGCAATAAGGCGATGACTGACGCTCAGACTTCAACTCCTTTGGAGTTGGGTCTCAACTGGGCGATCAGCTGGAAGAAAGGCAATTTTGTCGGACGAAAGGCGCTTCTTTCTGAGAAAGAGCAGGGCTCCCAGTCGATTTTGGTTGGACTGGAAATCGATCATAAGGAATTTGAGCGCCAGCATCATGCCCTCGGACTGACCGTTCCTTACCCGTTTATCGCCTGGCGCGCGGTTATTCCTCTCTATGCCGACGGCAAACAAGTGGGCTACGCAACCAGCGGTGTCTGGTCTCCCACACTCAAAAAGTACATTGCCTTCGGGCATGTTCAGCCTGCCCACGCAGAACCTGGACGCATTGTCACCATCGACCTTACCGTCGATCGTTTCCGCCGCCCCTTCAATGCCAAAGTGACAAAGCTGCCATTTTTCAATCCGCCCAGGAAGAAAGACACACTATGAGCAATTCAAATAAATATGACGCTATCGTAATTGGCGGCGGGCACAACGGACTGGTCAACGCCGCTTATCTTGCTAAAGCCGGCAAGAAAGTGCTTGTGCTGGAACAGCGCCACACCGTCGGTGGTGCTACAGTCACCGAGGAAGTCTATCCCGGATTCAAGTTTTTGATCGCGTCATATCTGATCAGCCTTCTGCGTCCTGATGTCATTCAAGATCTGGAGCTGGCCAGGCATGGGCTGGAAATCATGCCTCTGGAAAGCACTTTTGTGCCACTGCCGGACGGCAATTATCTGGCCGACTGGCCCGACCATGAAGCGACTCGCCATGAGATTGAACGTCATTCCAAACGCGACGCCGAAGCCTACGATGAATACGCGCGCACAATGAAGCGTCTGGCCATCGCCCTGCGTCCGCTTCTAGATATGATTCCGCCGGACCCGACATCTGTTACGGCAAAAGATTTGGAAACCATGGCGCGAGTGCGCGGCGTGCTCAACGGCATGACCAGGGATGATTTCTACCTTTTGTCGCGCCTGATGACTATGAGTGCCGGAGACTTTCTTGATGAATGGTTCGAGGGAGCTGCACTAAAAGGAACCAAATGCACCAGTGGTATCATCGGCTCATTTGTAGGGCCGCGCTCTCCAGGAAGCGGCTACATTTTATTGCATCATTATATAGGTGAAATTGACGGCACATTTCGCGCCTGGGGTTTTGCCCGCGGTGGAACCGGCGGCTTGAGCCAGTCCATCGCCAGCGCCGCTCGCGAGGCTGGTGTTGAAATCAAAACTAATTCAGCGGTTGCCCAGGTCAATATCAAAAACGGCGAAGCCATTGGCGTCACTCTTAAAAATGGTGATGAGTATGCTGCCGGGATTATTGTTTCCAATGCCGATGCCAAACGGACATTTCTGAAGCTTGTCGACAAGCAGCATTTGCCGGATGAATTTGTGAGCGACGTGAACAGATTCCGCATCGCCAGTCCCGCTTGCAAAGTCAATCTGGCCCTTGATGGGCTGCCGGAGTTTACGGCAATGCCGCGCGGAAAAGAAGCGTTATTGCGCGGTTCGATTGAAATTGCGCCAAGCATGGATTATGTTGAACAAGCGTACGATGATGCCAAATATGGTGGCTGGTCCAAGAAACCATTTATGGATGCTTTGATACCATCTTTGCTTGACCCGGGCATGGCACCGCCGGGCAAACATGTCATGTCGCTGTTTGTGCAATACGCATCATCAGACCTGGAAGGCGGCTGGAACGAAGAGAAGAAAGCTCAATTCCTGGACCTGGTCATCGACACGCTTGCTGAACATGCACCCAATCTGAAAGACATCATCATCCACAAACACATTATGACGCCGTGGGATTTAGAACGGATGATTGGGCTGACGAGCGGCCATATTTTCCATGGGGAGCTGGCGCTGCAACAACTCTTTTTCCTGCGCCCGTCACCGCAGTGGTCCAACTACCGAACACCGATTAAGAACATGTACATGTGCGGCAGCAGCACCCATCCAGGCGGCTGTATCACAGGGGCACCCGGGCGCAACGCGGCATTGGCAATACTAGAGGATCGTCCATGAGTAATTACGACACCATCATTCTGGGATCTTCGCCCAATGCACTTACGGCTGCCTGTTATCTCGCTCGCGGCGGTAAAAAAGTATTAGTGCTGGAGCCATCGGAGCAAATAGGCGGTGCAGCAAGAACGACGGAGTTTGCCGCCGGCTTCAAGGGGGACATCGCTCTGACCAGCGGCCGCATTGACTCCGGAATTTTTAAGGAACTGAAATTGGCCGAGCACGGTTTGGAAATAATCGAACGAAACTCGATTACAAGCTTGTTGCCTGACGGTAAGAGTTTTACATTACCTGCCGATCGTGATGCAGCCACCGAAGTGATTCGCGGTTTTTCACCGAATGATGCTGCCAAATACAAATCATTCATGCAACTTGTCGATCTGGCAACAGATTTTTTGAAGCATGCAAATGAAATGACACCACCTCAAACTCATCCTCCGTCCAAGTCGGATATCGAACAGTTTGCTCTTCTTACTGGAAAACTCAAAGGTTATGGGCGCCGTGAGATGACTGAGGTGATGCGCCTTTTGGTCATGTCGGTGCGCGATCTTATGGACGAGTGGTTCGAAAGCGCCCAACTAAAAGGACTGCTCGCCGCTACCGCAGTTCGGGGTATCAATCAAGGACCATTTGCCGGTTCTACGGTCTTCAATTTATTGCACCAGCTGGCGCAAGAAGACGGATATTTCCGTGCCACTGCCAAAGGTGGCATAGGAACGATCGGCAATGGTTTGTCCAACGCGGCAAAATCCTATGGAGTGGAGATACGAACCAAGACTGGTTCGCTCAAGGTCAATGTGGTAGATGGCATAGCGACTGGCGTCAGTCTCGGCGCAGAGTCAATTGACGCGGCGACGATTATTTCCGATTACGACGCGCGATACACATTCACTGAATTGGTGGCACCACCTGAACTCGAACCGGAGTTCAATCGCGCCGTACGCAATATTCGATACAGCGGTGCAGTCGCTCGCATCAATCTTGCTCTTAAGGAATTGCCGAAGTTTGCTGGAGTTGCTCATGACGCACTAAGCGGCACATTGACGATTGCTCCCAGTCTTTCTCATCTAGAGAAGGCTTTTGACGCAGGAAAGCGCGGAGAAATCTCCAATAATCTATTTATTGAAGCGACGCTTCCCAGTCTCAGCGATTCTACACTGGCTCCGTCGAGCAAGCATGTGATGTCGGTTTGGGTCCAGTATGTGCCGTACAGCAGCAATGTCAATTCCGACAAACTGTGCGATGCGGTTTTGCAACAATTGAGTGCATATTGCCCGAATCTCAAATCACTCGTTGAACACTCACAGGTGATCACCCCACATGATTTGGAAGCTCAATTCCACTTGAGCGAAGGTCAGCTTTATGGTGGTGAAGTGAATCTTGCCCAAGCCTTCTATTTGCGTCCAATCCCAGGTTTTGCCGCCTACCGCACACCAATTTCTCAGTTGTACCTCTGTGGCGCCGCAACGCACCCTGGTGGGATAAACGGTTTATCCGGGCGCAATGCCGCGCGGGAACTTGGTGTCAGGGATATGGTCGCGGTTTAATCTTCGAGCCGTCGAAATCAGAGTTTAGGGCAACTACCTTTGTGGATCCCGTCATAGGTTCCTGCATGTCCGTACCCTGCGATATAGAGATCGTGTACAAGTTTTGAACCTTCATCGAGTCTATGAATTGTGAAACAGGCCGCGTCCGGTCCCACTTCGGCAACGGTCTTTCCGCTGCCAGCCGGTTTTGTTTTAGTTTGAGGACCCCAGGGATCCACATCTGCAAGGAGTGCCAAACTAGTTGCCTTAGACATTCCAGAGATGTGCTTTTCAGTTTGTTCAGTTTCTTCAATTCTGCTCATGCCTAATCTCCTTAAGGGATGGTAGATATCCCTTTAGTAACGTTCCGGCGGGGATGCCGGTCATGCATGAATCTTATGCTCGATTCCGTTACGCGGTTGTGACGAACCAGGCAAAAGCAAATCTGGAGCCCGATTGCATTTGCTTCATCACGCGTGACCCATCGCCGTTATGCAGATCGGATAGTTTCCGATCAATGAAACTCTTCCGCTTTCAGCGTAAACTGTAAACGACTTCTAGGCTTAACAGTCTCGACGCTTGAAAGGCATTACAGTTGAAGGAATCGTGGCCGTGTTAAAGAGATGTCGTGTTCCAGAGATTATGGACGATCCGAATCTAGATGAGAATTTGCATATTGAGGCCCTGGCTGGGCTTGCCAATTTGAATTCTTTGAGTGGCAGCGCGGCGATTCTTTGGAAGGAAATTGAAAGAGAATCTGCAGACGAACCGCTTTCCATCCTCGACATTGCCACCGGCAGTGGTGACATCCCGCTGGCACTCTGGCGCCGTTCCAAAACCTCGAAAAAAGAGCTAAAAATAAGCGGATGCGATATATCGCGGCGTTCTGTTGAACTGGCCAACAGTGCTGCTCAGAAGCTTAATGCCGACGTGAATTTTTTTCAGATGAATGCCCTGGATGGGTCAATTCCATCAGGATTTGACGTGATCGTATCGTCTCTTTTCTGTCATCACCTCAGTGATGACGAAGTTGTTTCACTCCTGAAAAACATGGCGCAATCCGCAAAACGGTTGGTACTTGTAAATGACCTGGAAAGAAGCCCGGTCAATTTAGGTCTGGTTTGGCTGGGCTCGAGAATCTTAAGCCGTTCTCCTGTTGTGCATTTCGACGGGCCTGCCTCAGTAAGGGCCGCATTTCGGGTAGACGAGATAAAAGATCTGGCTGAGCGCGCCGGACTGGCGGGAGCATCGGTCACCCACCGCTTCCCATCGAGGTTTCTTTTGTCCTGGAGGAAAGAAGATTGAGCAACGTTATTTTGCCCAGTCTCAATTTTTCCGAAGCAGGAAAAACCCTATGGCCAGTAGTTGTGATTGGAGCTGGACCGGCAGGGGCGATGACTGCGCATCAACTAGCTCGAGCCGGTATGCGGGTTTTGCTGATCGATAAGGCAGCCTTTCCCAGGGACAAAGTATGCGGCTGCTGTCTTAATCGCGTTGCCCTTAGGGCACTCGAGCACGCCGGAATGAAAAACATTGTTGAGCGGCGGACGTCACGAATTCATAGCTTTAGTTTGCACCTAGGCAGAAACAGCGCTGCAGTCGATTTAATTGATGGTGTCGCTATTTCCCGCTCTGCCCTGGATGCAGCGATGGTAAATGAAGCAGTCAATGCCGGCGCCCATTTTCTGCCCAATACGCAAGCCTCCGTTTTACCTCAGGAGGCGGGGATAACACGCACAGCCTTAATCATGTCGACTTCGGGCGAAGAGAGTAGAATCGAAGCTCAGATTATCATTATCGCAGACGGGCTGGGAGGCACATCGCTGCAATACATGAAAGAATTTGACGCGGTGGTGTCCGACAATTCTTTGATTGGTGCAGGAACAATTGTCAGCTGCGACTCTCAAGATTATCACGAGGGGACAATCTACATGGCTGTTGGTAAGCATGGTTATGTTGGTATTGTCAGAATCGAGGATGGACGGCTCGATGTAGCTGCAGCTCTGGAAAAAGAAGCGGTCAAAGAGGCCAAAAGCCCGGCTGCGCTTGCCTGCGATATTCTTGGCAGCGCCCATCTGCCTGAAGTAAAAGAACTTCTTCATGCCAAATGGCATGGCACAGTGCCTTTAACCAGACGGCGGAGGAGACTTGCCGGTCACCGCTTACTTGTCATCGGAGATGCGGCTTTATACATTGAACCCTTTACGGGTGAAGGAATCTCGTGGGCGCTTCGATGCGGTCTGGCGGTCTCCAAAATGATCGCAAAGGAGCTTGAAATCAATAGTGCTGAATGCTGGAACCCACATATGGTATCGGCATGGAGCCGAATGCACCGGCAGTTGATTGAGAATCGCGAGCAGCCGACCAGAATTCTGGCGGCAGCTCTGCGCAGACCCAAAATTCTCGCCTGTGCGCTTGCCGCCGTGAATCATTTCCCCTGGCTATCCAAGCCGGTGCTGACGTATATGGATGGTGTGTGTGATGTCTGAAGTTTTCGATGATCGGACGATAGCTCCTGCCAGGTCGCTTGAAATTTTGGGTCTGGGCACGGCGCTGCCCTCCTATGCGATCTCCCAGCAAGAGGCCGCCGCTCTGGCTTGCACTTATGCTGGAGAGAACCCCGGTCACAAAAGAGTGATCGATCGGCTTTATGCCAAAACAGACATTAACAAACGACATGCGGTCCTTGTGCAGAGCGAATTCTACGCCCCTCCTTCCAATCCATGCACTAATGACGAAACAGATGGGCCGACCACGCGAGCCAGGATGGAAAAGTACGAGACATCTGTAATACCGTTGGCAGTGCAATCTGCAAGCAGGGCTATAGAGCGGTCGGGAGTTCGTCCTGAGCAAATTACTCATTTGATCTCGATAACCTGCACCGGCTTTTTTGCTCCTGGTTTTGACATTGCCCTAATCAAACAATTGCAATTGGATCCGGGAGTGAGCCGGTTTCAACTGGGCTTTATGGGATGCCACGGCGCATTGAATGGTCTAAATCTGGCACGGTTGGTGGCGGCAGCCTGCCCGCAGGCAAATATTCTTTTGTGCGCCGCCGAGCTGTCCAGTATTCACTATCAGTACGGTTGGAATTTAGACAATCTACTTGCCAATTCTTTGTTTGCCGACGGCTCGGCTGCCATGGTTCTTCGCTCCTGCACAAAGAGCGAAAGTTTCGGATGTCCACCTCTTTCCAGAGTCATAGCATCAGGTAGTTGCCTCTTATGTGATTCGGAAGAAGCGATGACCTGGAGAATTGGAGACAATGGCTTTGTAATGACTATTTCAAGCCGAGTCCCCGAGCTTATAAGGGCAGAACTTTTCCCATGGCTTTCCGGGTGGTTGCGCAGTCACAATCTTACCGTAGACGAAGTGCAGTCCTGGGCAGTTCATCCCGGTGGTCCTAAAATTCTCGATGCAGTAGAGGAAAGTCTAAACCTGAATAGCGAGGCGCTTGCTGTTTCACGGCAAGTATTGTCCGAATGCGGCAATATGTCGTCACCCACAGTCCTCTTTATTCTGGAAAAGTTGAGAGAAAAAGAAGCTAACGGTCCCTGCGTAATCCTTGGTTTTGGCCCGGGGCTCATGGTTGAAGCGACATTGGTTGTTTGACCAGCGTGGCGTCAGTGCAATATGGCTCAGTCCCTTGCAACAGGATCAGAGCAAAGTGCCGCGCAAAATAAAACTGGCTGTATTGAAGTAAATTACCAATCCCGTAACATCAACCAGGGTTGCCACAAAAGGTGCCGACGCACTGGCTGGGTCATAACCCACTCGCCGCAAAACAAAAGGCAATAATGAGCCGGCGATACTTCCCCACATAACTATTCCGACCAAGCTAATACCTATAGTTAGGGCTATCAACCAGTAATGCGGACCGTATGAATGGAAGGCCATATGCCATGAAACGATTCGTACGACTCCGACCAACCCGAGTATGCAACCTAGAGAAAAGCCTATTGTTGCTTCACGTCGAATCACTTTAAACCAGTCGCGCAATTGCAGTTCGCCCAGCGCCATTGCTCTGATAACAAGTGTTGTTGCCTGTGATCCGGCGTTGCCACCGCTGCTAATGATGAGCGGGACAAAGACAGCCAGAATTACAGCCTTGGCGATTTCTCCTTCAAAATAACCCATCGCGTTGGCAGTAAGCATTTCGCTGAGGAAAAGTACTATCAGCCAACCAGCTCTTTTCTTGAGCATTTTTGGAAACGATATTTCCAGATAGGGACCGCCTAAGGCCTCGCTGCCGCCCATCTTTTGAATGTCTTCGGTGGCTTCTTCTTGCACCACATCGACGATGTCATCGATGGTGACAATTCCTTTCATCCGCTTTTCTGCGTCAACAACTGGTATCGCACTCAGATCATGTTCGGCAAATAATTTACTCAACTCTTCTTGGTCAGCGTCTTCCGAACTCGTTACGACATTGGTTCGCATGATATCCAGGATTACTTGATGCGGCTCAGAAGCAAAAAGTGTCCGCAGCGACGTCACCCCAAGTAAATGCTGGTCAGCATCGAGCACATAAACGGTGTAGACAGTTTCCGTTGCCCCTAAAGCCTGTTTCCGCACATATGTGAGTGCTTCAGAGACAGTCATATCGGGGCGGAGCCTGGCAAAATGGGGACTCATCAGTCCACCGGCTACATCCTCTCTGTAATTGAGAAGAGCACTAACGTCATCGCGGGTATTAGCATCCAGGAGATTAAGCAACCGGCTCCTGTCTTTGGTTTGAGCCTCCTGTACTAAATCTGCGGCGTCGTCCGGGGCAAGCAAACGCATCCATACGGTTTGTTCACCCTCTGGCAATTTGGAAACGATTTCATATTGGTGCCAGGTGCTGAGTTCTCGGAAGAAAGCCTGCGCTTCGGCAAGGGGCAAATTCGAGAATCGCCTCATTCGTTCGGTGACGGAGATTTCGGTCCATATTTGATGTAACTCGGCATAGGGAATTGGTTTTGCAGTCACGGCGGGCTCTCATGGACAGGTTAAAGTGGATCGTAAAAACTATTGAGGGGGGCTCCCTCAATGTTTCTGTCAGTATGCCAGATTAACACTGGTTCGGGCGCGCATTAATTAAGCGTGGAAATTAGCCAACTGCCTTTTGCAGTCTTTGCTTTGACTGTTTGAATTTCTTTCCAGAAGTACGAACAGGAATCGTTTTTTCAGTTATTTCCAGAGGACTCGGTTTTTGCGCAATCACTTGAGTCAGCAATGCACCTGACAGAAATCCGGAGCCGATAATTCCCCAGAATAGCCATGTGCCGTGAATGGATTCCAGACCACTGGAAAAGTTCATGCCGAAGATTGAACTGATGGCCGTAACAGGAAAGAATAGTGCTGCCAAAATGTTTAGTCTGTGAGCGCTCTGTGCCATTTCATAACTTCTTTGAGATTGCAATTCTGCCTTTTGGGCGGCCGTGAAGTCCAGTCCGTTTTTCGCATCAGCTTGAAGCAGTTCAAATGCACGCTCAATGTCGCCGGCGGCGTCTCGAGCAACGATAATGTCTCGATCTTCCGGGATCATGTCGCGGGCACTCTGCAGTGTCGAGTGCAGATTTCGACTGGTTCTATAAAGAGGGGCGATTGCTTGCAAGAGACTGAAGTAATCGGAGGCACAGGACGCTTCCGCCAATTGGACTTCTAATCTTTCAGCCAGGTCAGCGAAACTGGCGATGTGTCTTTTCAGCAGGTAGGTTGTGCTGCCATCCACATCACAGGCCCATTCACCTTTGGGACTGCGCCACATTATTCGAGCCTTGCGGTGCCTTTCGTCCGGCCCGGGCGGTTCGTGAAATACCAGAAGCAGGTGCCCCTCGGCGGTCATCGCCCGTTGTCGTCCGGCACTATCGCCAAAGCGGTCGCGAATTTGGTTGGGAATTTCCCAGGTTTCAGGCAGTATTGATTTCATGTTTCATTGTTTTTCCTTTTGTTTTTGATTTCTTTTATTACTCGCATTATCAAGGATTGATGGTTAAGGACGCTTTAAAGGAATGCAGAAGGCCACTATTGCCCAGCCTGGATTTAATAAAAGGCTTGACCTTATTTAGCCATTCTGCTAAATTAGAGACATGAAAAATCCGACGCCTATTTTTAAGGCGATCGCAGATCCAACTCGCAGGCAGATACTTCAGGCTCTTAAAGAGAATGAGATGTGTGCCGGTGAGATAGTCGAGATGTTCACGATTTCTGGACCTTCCGTGTCCAGGCATCTGAGCATACTTAAAGATGCGGGCCTCATTAACGAGCGCCGCGAAGGAACTTCAATCATTTATAGCCTTGATGCTGAGAATCTCGCTCTCTGTCTGAGCGACTTCATCAGCAACGTGTGTCCTACTGAAATTGTCGAGCGCCAAAAGCGCAAACATAAAGATAAAAATAAAAAGGATCAGTCATGAAAATTGCAATCACAGGAGGAACAGGCTTTGTTGGTGGGCATCTGGCGAAGTCTCTATCCGAACACGGTCACGATGTTGTTGTCATTGCTCGCGGATTGGACGAGCGTAATTCCGAAGTTCGAAAACTTGAAAGAACGCAATTTGCTC
This sequence comes from uncultured Candidatus Obscuribacterales bacterium, assembly GCA_964531315.1. Taxonomy (GTDB): domain Bacteria; phylum Cyanobacteriota; class Vampirovibrionia; order Obscuribacterales; family Obscuribacteraceae; genus QKMZ01. The sequence continues at coordinate 39,517 of CAZHEZ010000027.1, forward strand.
TTATTGGAACTGCAGACGAGAGCGAGTTGTGCCATGCATTTGAAGGATGCAATGCAGTGGCTCACTGCGCCGGGATCAATAGAGAGGTGAAACCCGGCGATTACGATCGTATTCATATCCAAGGAACGCAAAACGTCGTTGATGCAGCTAAGAAAGCAGGAGTCAAAAAGGTTGTTTTGATCAGCTTTTACCGAGCAAGGCCAGATTGTGGTTCGCGCTATCACGAGTCTAAATTCGCGGCTGAAGAAATAGTTCGAAATTCCGGATTGGATTACACCATATTCAAAGCCGGAATGATGTATGGAAAAGGCGACCATATGCTCGATCACCTCAGTCATGTGTTTCACACACTGCCTTTATTTGGTTTGGTAGGTTTTACTGAAAAGTATGCAGCGCCTCTGGCAATTGAGGACTTCACGCGCATTCTTTACGCTTCACTTATTGAAGGTCGCATGTCGCGGCAAACTATTGCCGTGATCGGACCAGAGCGAATGTCGCTGGCAGATACGGTCAAGCGCGTCGCCAAAGTAGTCGGTAAAGAGCCTTTGATGATGCCGATGCCGCTTGCTTTCCATTATGCACTTGCACATTTATTGGAAGCTACAATGAAAATTCCTCTTGTCGCTTTAGCGCAGGTACGCATTCTTACTGAAGGCTTCGATGAGCCATATGGCAAATGCGATTCTCTGCCTGCCGATCTGACTCCGCAAATTATGTTTACGCCTGAGCAGATTCGCAGCGGACTACCAGAACCTGGACCCTTTATGGTCAGTGATCTGAAGTGCGGAGCTTGCAGCGCTTGATCTTGAGCATGTGTTTAACTGGAACACCCTTATCTCAGTTTTCGCTCTTAACTACGCCTTCCATTAGTTTCGAATTCTGATCTTCGTTGCCGAGAATCTTTGCTTGCAGGTCATCCGGGGCGCTGGCGTCGTGTTTGGGTGCAACCAACTCCGGCTTTCCATCAGACTTCAGATAATCAGCAAGACTGGCGACAAAATCAATGCCGCCATAAGAATCGATGGCATGAAATGGTTCTACTCGTTGCTCCGTCACTGAAATATTTTGCTCTGTAACCTTGGTGCCACTGTTGTCGAATACGCAGCAATCTGCGGTTACTTCCACGACACCATCTTCCGTCGGTCTGGAGACCGCCATGTCCTCTTGCTGGAATGACGTGATGATTCGACCGCTGGCTTTGCTTACTCGTACGCGAATTGAGCGCGTAAATCTTGTGCTGGTCTCTTTGTCCACCTGGAAAATCTGTTCGCCTTGAGGCATTTGAAACTCGAAATAGGTGCCACCATCTACACGGCTAACTCTATTGATAATCGGAGCCCACACATGACCTTTTGCATCAGCCTGATATCCGCTAATAAAATCGCCTTTAGTAGGATAGCTAACAGGGATTCCAAAAACTTTACGGGTGGTCGTCTCAGTATGCCAGACTCCTGCCAGCCAATGCGGAACGCGCCGCCATTTTAAAGTCTGCCCTGCTGCCTTTGCCGTCTGCAATTGAAAGGGCGCCCCTTCTTTAAATTCATCTCCGAGCGCAGGCAGAGATCGACTGAATTCTATAGTCGCCTTAATCGGCTCGCCCGCAAACGATGGAAAGCCAAGAAATGCAGCAGAGAGCCCGCTGATCAAGGTTAAGAGTAATGCAGATGATGGATTACATTTAGGTTTAGGTTTCATTGACGTTTCCAGAATTCAAGTGTCCATTATCCCTTTCTTTTGGTTCTACAAAGGTAACTGGGAGATTTAGGAGGATATTTTGTAATGCCGGTCCTAAAATATCCACCGGTGGAGTAAGAATAGTGATAGTTGCATGGAAATTTGCCGATGATAGGAAAAGGAAAGACTCTGCTGCATTTTAGAAGAACTGCTTGCCTGCTGGTGATGACTTCGTGCCTCTATATGCAACTCGCAAACAGCGCGAGAGCATCTGCCGAGGAAGTCATTCTACAAGAGCAAAAACCCGCAGAGGGAAAGCTGCTTGACGAGAGGAAGGTCGCAGATCCCAATACTGGAAATAGCTCTCACCCCAGCTCAAATTCAAACGATAAAGACGTAAAAGCAGATGACCAGCAAAGCACTTGCCGGCATCCGCCCCGGAGATGTGGAGATTCAGATTGGGGACCATGTACTTGAACGCGGCGATAACCAGAGGACAAACTGGAACGTTGCCGATGGCGAAGCCGGAACTCCGGTCGATGTGTTAATCAAGCGTGGCAGAAAGTTGATGACCTTTCATCTGATTCGCATGAATATTGAAGATATCGAAAGTAATCGTGTCCGCAGAATGTTCGAGCGAATGCTTACGCGGCTCGGACCACCGAACAGCCAGCAATAATAATTCCAAAACGACGGCTGCAATCACCCTCTTAAGTGCCTGATCGGTATTCTTCGGCTTTGGTCAGTGTTCGCAGAAGTTGCTGGGCAGGGTATATTGCCAATTGACCAGCGCGAGCCTAGTGATAAATGGAAGAGTGCGAGCAGGTAGCAGAAAAGATAAACCTGAAAGTGGAGACCATAGTCGAATCCAACTCGACTGAAATAGTGTCGACAAAAGTGGGGGAAGAAACATCTCCTCTAGAACGGCACCTGTCTGCGGCGAACATAAAGCCTTTGCCGGGCCACTTCATTGATGGCGCATCTGCCACCCAGGCAATGAATCGACCGTTGCCCCTGCTTGGTCAAGCGCTCGGACTTTTTACATTGGTTGCTGCAATTGCCTGGTTATGGTCTCATCATATGCTTAGCATTTCAGCCGGCATTGCATACTTCATTCTGCCCGCCATTCTCGCCATTGTTTTTGCTTCCGTGATTATCGCTGCAATGAAGATGCAGGCAAAGTCATGGACCGAACTATTGGCAGGCGCGATGCATCCGCTCGTCTTTTTCGATAAAAAGATGTTTTTGCCATTGAGCATCGGAGTTCTTGGCGATGCTCATCAGGGCTATAACAATTATCTGCTTGCGGCAGCCTGTTACGGGGAAGTTGTGAGGTCTGTTCATCCCCTTGATGTACTCTCAAGTCACCGCGGCTTTGAGCGTGAACTGATTATCTCACTGGCCTATGCCGGTAAATTCGAAAAGTCTTTGTTCTACGCGGACAATGCAGTGCGCTATGCTGAGTATCTTCTTTCTACCGTCAATACTGATGCTACGCGTAACTACTTTGGGCTTGCCACCAGAACCGCTGCCATGGCCTATGAGCTTGCAGGCAACAATGAAAAAGCAAATGAGCTCAGAGAGCAGTGCTACGAATTCGCAAAAGATCTCCCATTCACGGATGAAACCAGGCTCTTCGGCAATATTGCCAAAGCTGAGGCGCTCTGCCAGACAGAGGAATACGACAAGGCGCTGCCACTATTGTCGGATTTCATTGAGAATGTATCCTCCGGGCATAAAATGTCTAGCGATCCCGTTTTGCGCTCGAAGGGCTACCATCTTTTAGCAATTTGTCATGCGCGTCTTGGTGACTATGAAACGGCGCGAGAAATGTACAAATTGGGTCTCGAAAAGGGAGGTTCGGATCTTTCTACATATGTGGCTGCCGAAGGTGTTTGTGCCGATGCGCAAATCCTGAGGCTCTCCGGACAAATAGAAGATGCCGATGCACTGATAGAAAAAGCATTGAAAAAACTGCGCGTCTCTGGTGATACTGTCCTTTGCCGGCGTCTCTCGGCGCTTCACTCAGATCCTTCTAAGTGCAGTGCCAGTCTTAGCACTGAACACGAACATGACGAAATTCATTCTCAGTACGATGATGAGCCCAAACCCGTACCGATCCTTATGGATGACCACGACTTCAAAAACACACTGCAACGAACCTTTTTCGGCTTTTTGCTCCTGGCTGTGGCTGTGCCGATTTTGAATCACGATGCCCTATATTTGCTCTGGGCATGTCCTCTTTTTCTAGGAATTGCTATTTATTTTATGCGTTGCAGAAGCAAGCAAATAGATGCCGCTGCCGCTGCCATTGCCAATGGCAAGCCGCAATTGGTCAAGGTTAAGCTTTGCGGTTCCAAAGATTTGTCTTTGTACCTTGATGATGGTAGAGCCTTGCCCTATACGGCCTTATCCTTGGAGCAGTGGGGAAAATTGCAATCAGTTGCCGGTGACAGCTTATTTGAGGCGGTCGCCTATACAAATGACGCCGGTGAGATTGCCGCTGTGCAGGTGCTCGGATTTTATGCCAGTGTCAAGCGTTTCCACGGCAACTTCTTTTGATTTTTAAAAATCAGTCGAGGACTGATGGCATCGGACATTGAAAAGGTTTTGAACAGATTGCCTAGATGAAAAGTGTGGATCTTCAATCGCTATATGCGATCAGGTAAGATATCTCAGACTGGGGTCCCGACAAATTCCAATTGACGGCGTTTCTTCTTGCTCAATGGCAGCGTGAAGTTGTCGCCGAACATTCGCTGAGTGGAGGACTTGTAATGCAACCACTTTTGACGCTGCTTCTGGCAGGTTTAATTGCCTGGTCGCAGGTTCCTGCGATGGCGCAAGCCGCTCAATACACAAAGATATCTGACCGCCCGATACCGGACAAGTGGGCGCTGGTGGTTGGAATCAGTCAATTTCAAGATCCGAGTCTCAATCTTCAATACTCTGCCAAGGACGCCACTGATTTCTACAACTACCTGGTCAAAGAAGCCCATTTTGCCCCCGATCATGTGCGCCTTCTGCTCAACGAAAATGCCAGCAGAGAAAACGTGCTCTCGCAAGTTGGTGACAAATGGCTGCCGCGTGTGGTCGCACCGGATGATCTGGTCGTCATTTATATCTCCAGTCACGGCAGCCCGAGCTCGATGGATGTAGCGGGAGCCAATTATGTTGTCGCTTACAATACCGATCGCGATCAACTTTATGCTACCGGCATTCCGATGGATGAATTTGCCCAGATGATCAAGTCGCGCGTGCACACAGACCGCGTCGTTTTGATTCTGGATGCCTGTCACAGCGGTTCAGCGAAAACTGCCGATAAGGGTCTCATCCGTCGCACCAATTTCGATGCTGCATCGCTGCCGCTGGGAGAGGGACAGTTGGTTATTTGTTCCAGCGCTCCCGATCAGGTTTCCTGGGAATCCAAACGTTATGCCAACGGAGTCTTCACTCACCACCTTATCGACTCGTTGCGCAAACAACCGAAAATGAATGAGTCTTATCAGTTGCTGAAGCAGCAAGTGCAGACAGAAGTGCTTGCCGACAGAGGTGAATTGCAAGTGCCGGCTCTCAAGACAAAATGGACCGGTGGCGAGCTGGTGTTGAATACGGTGCCAGCTAGCCCAAGAGCGGGGATTCCCGATATTCCTATGAAGAAACCTGCGGTTGCTGTGAATCAGCAGGTGCTGCAGACCACCGCTCGGCCTGGCGGGCAATCAATGGCACAAACTGTGCAAATAGCTGTGCAGCCTGCAGCCGCACAGAACAAACCTATTCAGGTAAGACCAGCCGCCGGCGTTGGGCTGGTTTCACAGCCGACCATAGTGCATATCCAACCGCCGGTCCAACAACCTGCCCCGGCACCGCAAGTAGCGGCACCGTACGGTGAATACGGCAGCAACGGCAAGGTGAAGATGAAGATGCTTGATGTTGAAAAACGAATGACTGGCATCTTTTATACTATTGAAACGCAAAACATTTCAGCCGCGCCGGTCAATGGCTACAACTGGGGCTATTCGTTCTTTAAAGACGGTTATCTCGTATCGAAAACCAGCCGCTCAGGAGTGTATGGCGCCGATATTGACCTGGGTCCGGGAGTGAAGTGCAAGATGGACATGTCGTCGCCCTCGGAATCGGACACGGTCGTCATAAAATTCGACAAACCTGGTTGGGGCACAATCAAACTCAGAACCTCGACCGATGACTTGTCTTCAGACGGTGCACAAGCTGGAAGTCCGTTTGCAACAAGCGGCACGGCGTCCCTTTCTGCTGCATACGGTGATTATGCATTCAACGGCAAAGTGCAAATGAAAGTACTCGATACCGACAAAAAGATGACCGGCTTTTTTGTTACGACTGAAGTCTTAAACGCGACCAGCGATCCGGTAGATCCTGGATCTTTGACTTTCGAGTTTTACAATGACGGTTACGTTGTCTCCAAAAGTACCGGTTCGGGAATCTATTCCACGACGGAAAGCATACCTTCGGGTGCAAAAGCAAAGCTGGACGTCAGTACTCCTGATACAGCGGACAAGCTCATCATCAAGTTTCCGAAGCCAGGCTGGAATCCGCTTACTTTGAACCTGAAGTAAGCAGCCGTTTATTTCTCATCGGTCGAGCATTTCTCATCAGGTGAGAGTGCGGTCTTGAGCTTTGATTTGGAAGCGGTCTTGTCCGCAGGTGCGACCGATATGCTGAAGGTCTTGCCGTCTAGCTTGACTGTGACCTTTCCCTTCTCATCTTTATGCAGGACGACGTTTTTGCACATATATGTCTCACCGTCGACGGTCATATTTCGCTTGCCGTCAAACATGCGGAGATGGTCATAGAAAACACCGGACAATACAACTTTATCCAGATAGATCAAGTCGTCCACGTGATCTCCATTCATATCGGCAACTTCGATTGAATACGGACCACCACTTCCGTTTGCATAAACGGTGTCAGTTCCTGCGCCTAATATATAAGGTGTCTTGTTCTTCAGCAGAAATGTAGACTCTTTGTTTTGAAAGATTTGAGCATGCAGGATAGTCCACACCCCAGGTGCGGTAGATTTTTCCACTAACGGCTCCAATTGTCTGACCGACTTGCCGTCCTTTCCCGGAAATTGAATCGTCTTTTCCGCCGCCTTTTTACAAACGGGATTAAGCTCGACAATACCTGTGGCTTCCGCCGCTGACAGTTTCTGCTCGACTGCCTGAGACTGTAAAACAGAAGCAATCAGCAGGCCCAGAGGCACGAATCTTCTAAAAAACGCTCTTCGATTTCCTGCGGTATTAGTGATAGGCATGAAGGCTATTATTACTCCTTTCCCGCCATTTAGTCACTGAAAATTGAAAACGATTTCCAATTCGGAATCCGATTAACATTAATCAGGCATTAAAAGCGGTGCCACATCCATCAAAATTTGATAATGTTGTTTGTACACATAGGGTCCGGGTCCAGCGAGAGGCTGTCCAACACCAAAAGCTCAACCACCCACTTCATCTACGACCCTAGTTACAAGCAAAAGTCTTCAATCAATCAATCAAAACAAAGAGAGGTCACTGACAGCGTGGCTTCAGAGTCACGTTTGTTGTGACAAAAAAATAAATGCACCAAATACTTGGTCTACAAGAACTCTATACAGGGTGCTTGGGGCTCGGATTTCTTTATGTAGCCGGATCACTCATGGTGAGCGGAATACATACAGGACATGCTGGAAGTCGATTGGCAGGTCACCATTCAAGAGGTGCCGGCACAGTTCGATCGACGGCCTCCGTTCGCGCCGGCACTACCAGTCACGCCAGAGGCCCCGCGCCGGGAGCGGCAAGTGCACGAGGTGCGCACAGTAATTCCTCCTTCAAGGGCGGACGAACAGCGCATGCCAGTGCTACAGCGGACAGCCAGCAACCATTGCCATCGACAAATACAGTTGCCGAAAGCAGATTTGTAGGCTGTTCTAAGAAAGTCAGAGATTCGGAGTCAGATATAGTCGAGAAAATCTTTTTCCTTCTTATGGGAGTGTTCAATCCAATGTCGGTGTCGACGTGTCTTTTCTTCTTCGGACTCTCCGGTTTGACCTTGACTAAGGTGATGCCCGGATTGTCGCAAGGCAGCTTACTTCCTGCAGGCGTTTTGGGTCTGATCCTTTCGGTTCAGATGCAAAAACTGCTGGGCATGCTGGCCGGGAAGTTGGAAAGCTCGGCCCTTCTTTCCATGGAAGATGCCATTGGAGTATTAGGCGAAATCAGTGTATCAATTCCTTCCGGCAGAACCGGCGAGGTGGTCTTCGTACTTGGTCAAGGCAAAAGAAATTATTCCGCTAAATCCAACGATGGTGAAACTGCGATTTCGCGAGGAGCCAAGGTGCTCATTGTGGACATAGAAGACAATGTGGTTTTCGTGGAACCGATTGACGCCTGTTTGGATGACCTCAATTCATAGATCTTCAGACGGCACATTTCAAAATCAAATACCGGCGCTGCCTGTAGGGGCGATGCCATGCATCGCCTGGGCTGCTGCCTGTCTCAAAGGAGAAATCAAATGGATACAATTCTATTTATGATCGGATCAGTGTTTGTTCTTTTCGTGTTCTGGATGATGTGCACACTTTATCAAAAGTGCGGTCCGAACGAGGCGATGCTGATATCAGGCGCTGTCAACGGCACATCCGGGCATAGATTCAAAGTTATCCAGGGCGGCGGAACAGTGGTTTTTCCTTTGGTCCAGAAGAAAGACATTCTCAGCCTGGAAGTAATGACAATTGACGTGCGCACCAATGCGCCGATCATCACCAGCAGCGGTGTGCCAATATTCGTTGAAGGTGTTGCTCAAGTGAAGGTAAAAGGCGACTCCGATGCGATCGCAACAGCCGCAGAACAATTCCTTGGCAAAGATACCGACCAAATAGCCATGATTGCACACGAAACATTGGTTGGACATTTGCGCGCCATACTTGGAACAATGCAAGTTGAAGAAATGATTCAAAGCTTCGAAGCATTCGCCCAAAAAGTGCAAGAAGTTTCCATCAATGACCTGGCAAAAATGGGGCTGACGGTTGTTTCCTTCACCATCAAAGAAATTCGCGACGAAGTAGGTTATATAGAAAACCTGGGACGCGATCGAACAGCAGAAATTAAGCGAAATGCCGATATCGGCGTCGCTAATAAATCGAAAGAAACATCAATTGCGCAAGCGATTGCCCAATGTGAAACCGCAGTTGTTCAAGCCGAACGCGCACAAGAAGCTGCCAAAGCGAAAATACTTGCCGAAACAAAAGTAGCTGAAGCCAACAAAGAAATGGAAGTCTGCAAGGCTGCCTATCTGGCCGAAGTATCTAAGAGCAAGGCGGCAAGCGATCTGGCATATGAAATAGTGAAAGCTGAAACGCAGCAAAAACTGATCGAAGAACAGCAAAAGGTAAAAATTGTAGAAAACAGGAAGGAAGTGGAACTGCAAGAAATTGAAGTAGAAAAAAAGAGAGTACTTCTGGAAGGCGAAATCACAAGGCCGGCAGAAGCCGAACAATCGCGGGTCAGAATCATTGCCCAAGCCGAGAAGGAAAAAAGACAACTGCTTGCGGAAGCTGATGCACAAGCGATGAGAGTAAAGGCAATTGGAGAAGCGGAAGCAAAACGCGCCATGGCAATGGCTGAAGCTGAAGCTATCAGAGCCAAAGGTCTTGCTGAAGCTCAAGTCATCGGTGCCAAAGGACAAGCCGAAGCCGACGCCATGCAACGCAAAGCTGAAGCCCTGCGCTCATACAATGATGCAGCTCTGTCGTCGATGGTAATCGACAAGCTGCCGGAAATTGTTGAAGCTGCAGCCGCTCCATTGTCGAGGATTGGCAACATGACCGTGCTGGCAACAGGCGGAGACGGAGCAGGCGCCAGCCGCATTACGAACGACGTTTTGAATGTGGCCGCCCAAAGCTTGACTATGGTTAAAGGTCTGACAGGAATTGATCTGATCTCTCGTTTCAACTCCAGCGACAAGTTTAAAACCGTGGAAGTGCCGAGTGCTCCAGCCGCCGCAGCAGTACCTGTTGTTCCAACAATCGTGAATAGTCAACCGGTAACTGCCAGCGGTGTGTCAACTGAATCGAATGGGAAGACACAGCCAGCTCCCACAATGAACAACTAGTTTCACTCATTGATTCATTTATTTGATTCGATTTGATTCGATGAAGACGGGAGGGGTCGCGCAAGCGGCTCCTCCTCTTAGATTTATGCGTTTATTCCGAAAATTCACCGGTCGCAACAAGTTCTTTTATATTCAAATTTGCCAGATCGAGCTTGAGCCAGTAGACAGATTCATAGCGTTCGCTCAAATCTAATTTTGTTGCTCGCTCGACGATTGAGTTGAGTTCTGCTGAAACCTGCACTGTTTTTGCTCTGGGAGAAGAGCTGCTGATTGGTTTGGGAATCAGCCCGGTGAGCAGATAGTACATTGTCGCTCCCAGCGAATAGATGTCGCTTTGCACGCAGACCTCTTCGCGAAATTGTTCCGGCGGTGTAAAACACTGCTTTGCACAAGAGTCTGTCGTTTGTCGTCCATCATTTCTGACTGCCAGACTGAAATCAATCAGCTTGATTGTTCCATCGGCGCGAACAAGAACATTTTCGGGTGTAATGTCGCGGTGCACAATGGGCGGATTGCAACCGTGCAAGTATTCCAATACGTCGCAAATCGATTCTGTAATTTGCACAACTTCTTTGTCGCTCAGCGGACCATCCTGCTGGACTTTCTGACGCAAGGTTCGCCCATCGATATATTCGAGCGCCACGTACACGCGCCCTTCATCAAAGAAGAAGTCTTCCAGTTTGACTATTCCCGGGTGATTCAACTGCGAAAGCAAGCTTACCTCCGCTTCGAATTCTCGCGCGGACTCAATTGGTGCGCTCGTCGAAGATGTGGCCAAAATGAACTCTTTGAGAACGCACTTCTGACCGTCCTTCCTGGTGGCTAGATATGCCGTCGCCTGCCCTCCCGAACTGAGGCGCTCGTCGATTTTATACTCTCCACCCTTCAGTGATTCTCCTGCTTCAAGTACATTGCCCTTCTTCGTGCGGGATCTGTATGTCAATACATCGAACCAGAGCTGCGTATAACGATTGTCACGAAGCACTGTCGAGCCTACCAATTGCTCTTCCACTCCATCC
>CAZHEZ010000028.1:0-49822 GCA_964531315.1 uncultured Candidatus Obscuribacterales bacterium
TAAGTCGTCCTTTTACAGGTTGGTGCAAATTGGAGTACATGCCGCTTCTGCTAATCAATTCACACTATGTGAGTCGATTATTGGCTGGCTTGATTCCGAGACCTCATTCACTTACATTCATGCCTTTAATTACCTGGTGGAAGAAATGAAGCGCATGTTAATCGCTTCGGACCAACCGGAATATGCAGCAATAATCATTCAAAATGCTTTGCAAAACAGATTTCAAACTCAGAGATCCGGTAATCGCTTTCGATTGCAGTTGGCTGAAATCAAAGCTATGACCGGCAATTTGTTTGAATCTAGTGCACTGATTTACCAGGCGTTCTCTGAGATTCCTGATTGGCGATACGAATCAGATCCGCCGCTGCTTCCGGACATCGGGCATATTTGATCGTAGCTGCCGCCTTGCAGGCGGCTTTTTTTGCGCGTGCAACGCGCCGACGGCGATGGAGAATGTGACGCGCGTGCAACGCGCGGGCTACGGCGGTGGAAGATGCGACGCGCGGGTTACGATTGTGTTTGAACGGCGACGACTATTGGAACATGCGCGCCGCTCTGAGCATTTCTTGGCTTGCGTCTGTCGGAATGTTCCGCTTGAATGACTGGCTGTCTCACGAAGAATGAGGCGGCTAAGCCGAGCAGGTAAATGAGCGAGACGCAGGCGGCAGCGGTCCCATACGAACCGCCGAAAGCTGCGATTAGTGGTCCTGTCATTAGCGCTGCCAGACCGGCGATGATGCGGCCGAAGCTCCAGGCAATACCGGATGCGGTGGCGCGCAATTCTGTCTTGAAGGCATCGACGATGTAAATTTGCAGTGCAATAAAAGGAATGTAGGTGGCGACGCCGACGGCAAAGGCGCAGATGTTCACAGCTGGTCCATAGGTCTTGATCAACATGAAAGTGCTAATCGAAGTGACCAGCGAGCCGATAAAACCAATTTTGAAAACAGTGCTGTAGCGTAAATTGGTCACCATAAATGGAAGAAGCAGTGCGCCCAGGAAGCCGCCTACGCTCATGCAGAGCGTCGCGTTGCTTCTTTCGACCACAGCTTCATGTCCAGTCAGTTGGTTGATCCATGCCGGTATCCAGGAAACACCTGCCCAGTAGCCAACAATGGCTGAAGTGGCAAGCAGCGTCACAATGATGACGGAGCGGCGGTTTCTCTTATCGAAGGCCAGTGCAAAAGGATTGGCCAGCATGTCCCTTTCGTGTTTCTTCAACAAGATCTTCGGCATTTGTTGCAGGTCGTACCGTTTCTTCTGCAATTCCTCGAAGCACTCCGGCTCGGAAATTTTCATGCGAATGTAAAACGTGATCAGGGCAGGGATTATGCCAACGGCAAACAGATAGCGCCATCCGAGGTCGCCGGTTCCAAAATTGAAGAGTCCGCAAAGCATGCAACCGACGCCAAAAGACGTTCCCAGTGCTGCCATCGACCAGGCTCTCTGTTTTCCCGGGCGTGATGTTTCGCCCAGCATGACGGCACCGAGCGCAATCTCACCACCGATTCCCAGACCGACCGCGAATCTGCAGAGCGCCAATTCCCATGTCGTTTGCACCAGTGCGCAGAGCCCGCAGGCGACCGCATATAGAAGGATTGTCAGACAAAGCGTGTTTTTGCGCCCGAGTTTGTCTGCGACACAACCAAAGACAACGCTGCCTATTGCCCAACCGAGCATGAAGCAGAAAAGGATGGAAGAGCCGTGCCAGCCTATCTGTACAGCATCTTTCGTGGCCAGAAGTTGGCTGACTGCCGGATACATGGCAATGAAATAGATTGTCGCGTCCATGGCGTCAAAGCATTCGCCCAGCCAGGTCGCGATAAGGGTAGGTAAGTACGTGCCGCGTGTTTTTGCCAATAGGACGCCGTGGTCTCGCAGGGTGCTTGACGCCATATGCTTACTCCAACTTTTCCTCGCTCCCAACAGGGTAGCCAAGTGCAGGGCTCGAGTCCACCCGGTTATCCCCATTTGTGATTAATTGTCAAGGGAGTGGACGTAAATACTGGGTTTTCGGGCAGAACGGGGCTGAGGTGGGGCTTCGGGTCGACGGCTTCACTTAGATTATTGAGCGCTTATGCAAACAGAAGTAGTCAGGGATGCGGTTTTCGGCTGTTCGCCATATAATCAACATGTTTGCTGGCGCAGCAGTTTTTAGGAGTTTCTTTGATGAGTGCACCCGGACATCGCGACCCCGCCCACGGCTGGTTGATTTTCTTCTTTGTTTGCTTCGCGATGGTAGTCTTCGGAATTGGCGTGTTCACCTCAATGACTTACGACGTCAACGCGCCTGAACCTACCGCAGGTGCCGGCGGCGGTCACTAGATATCTCTCTTTTCAAATGGTTTGAGCTGAAGTCTTCGGCACTGCAGCTCATGGTTTTTCTTGCGCCTGTGTTTTAAGGGTTAAAGACCACATCGCATTTCGGCAACAGAGCCTTGATTTGGGCTTGTTGCTCGGGAGTGTATCTTTTGGCTGTTAGGTAAAGCACTTTCAGCTGTTGCATGGCTGCCAATGCCGGAAAACTTTCGGGTGGAATCAGCGCGTGTTGCATGTCCACCCAGCGAAGTGTTTTTGATTTGGAGAGTTCCAGGAGCACCTCAGATTTTACCGGATTGAATAAGTCCAGATGCAGTCGATTCAACTTTGGAAGTTTGGCAAGCAGCTCATAGTCTTGCTTGTCCAAAGAGCAGTAGCGCAGATGCAAAACATCAAGATCGCTGTCTCCCTGCAGCGCTTTAAGAAGGATGCTCATCTTAGGCAATTCCGAAACGCACAGCTTGCCCAATTTCCTCAAGCGCGAATATTTGGACAACCCTTGCGAAGTTATGTTGGTCGTGAAGAAATTCAGCGACCTTATGTGCGGAAGCTCCTTCAAATATTTGAATCCGGAGTCATCGAAGTCAGTGTCCTCGAATGAGAGTTCTTCAAGAAGCACATAGTGAGTTAGATTACTCAAGCAGTTGTAGTAGAAATCCTTGCCCTTTTCAAACACGATGCAACGAATTTCGTCGGGCTGAAATTTGTCGAAGAGACCTGGAAAATTGATCAAGACGTCTGCATCAGGATAATAAAGTAAAGGACCGTGCCAGGGTATTTCGACTCGTCCTGCCGCAAAGTATTTCCTGCCAGCTCCCTCATCGAGGAGCTTACCCACACACTGTCTGGGAAAATCGAAGCATCTGATTTTCTGTCCTCTCACGGTTATGGTTTGTTGGTAATAGAAACCAGCAGTACCACTGCCGTTTGGGTGATTTTTCTCTTCCAACAGCTTTCCATAACCAACTTCATTTGTCGACGTTTGTGGAAACTCTTTTTTCCAGTTTTGAGCGGCATTGCTACCAGCGCTTGCAAAGGTTTGCACCATTTCCCTTTCTCTTTCTCTTTCGCTTGTTCTTTCCTTTTCCCTTTCCATTTCTTCATGCTTCAATTGATTTGTTTGAGCCCAGAAATAGACAGCAAGGCCAATCGCTGCAATGGCAATCAGTCCGAGCGTAATACTCGAATTTGATAGTTTTGAAACTTTCTCTGCTTTAATTTGCGGTGAAAGTCTCAACTCATCACCGGCTTTTAATCGCACCAAATTTTCAGCCACTTGTTTTGCAGAGGAAAAACGTTGATCAGGGTTCTTTGCCAGCATAGTGTGGACGATGCGTTCTAAATCTGGAGGGAAATCCCTTCCCAGTGACGCTTCCTTGAGACTGGGAGGTTTTTCGTTTAAGTGTTTTGAAATTGTCTCGATTGGCGTCGAGCCTGCAAATGGCGGGCAGGCGGTGATGGCTTCAAACAATGTGCAGCCGAGCGAATAAATGTCGCTGCGAGCGTCCACAATCCCCGCGCCGCATTGCTCTGGGCTCATGTACAGCGGGCTGCCGATTAATTCTCCAGTTTGCGTAAGTGCATTGGCGTCGCCTTCGCTCACCTTCGCGATTCCAAAATCGAGCAATTTGCATTCCCAATTGCCCAGCTTGCCAATCAGCATTATGTTGGAAGGTTTTACATCACGATGAATGATTCCCATTTCGTGAGCTTCTTGGAGAGCCAAACAAAGCGGTATGAAAATCGCAAATATATCGTCATACGGCAAGCGAGCGCATCTCTTCAAATAGTCTGCAAGACTTTCTCCTTCAACTAATTCCATCACGCAGTAGGGCTGCTTGTTGTCTATCAAGCCAAAATCAGAAACTCTGACAATGCATGGGTGTTCGAGCCTTGAGGCGGCTTTAGCCTCGATTTGGAAGCGCCTCCAACTGTTGTCGTTGAATTCGCCGCTTATGGTTTTTAACGCAGCTTGTTTGCCGAGAAAAATTTGTTCGACACGGTAGACTGTGCCCATTCCACCCTGCCCAATTACGGATAAGACTTTGTATTTGCCGTCTAGTATGGTGTCTGGCGCAAAAATCGATGCAGATGCGCGTGAATTGTCCATGCTTATGGTCACAGCGTTGCCTGAATCGCTACTTGCCGGTGCCTCTGTCTCGAGACCCGGCTCAAGGTTTTCCGGATGCGTTTCAGTTGCGTCCGAGGAATCGCTTTTCTTTTGTGGGCTCTTATCGGGCACTGCGATCTCCACAACCCCTTTGACTATTCTAGGCGCTTTGCTTCGCTCCGCCAAGACGAGCTGGTCTTATGCTTGCAGTGGATGGCGCGGTGGTAGCGCTGTCACTTAGAGCAGACATTTAAGAACGGGGGATTTTCCCGAGAATCGTTATGAATGGCGATACTATCTGCGGTGCAGTTAGCGTGCCAACGCCGGCTGCGGAGGGTCTGACTGAACCAGCTTTCCGCCAACGTCCTCAACGCTCTTTTTCAAGACCGCCACTCTTTCCTTGCCGGATGGGCTGTGATCGTCGATCCAATCACCCACAGCGTCAATTGTGGTGGCCCGAATGAATGAAGTCTCCAGCTGCAGGTGACCCTGTTTTCCTCTCCAACAGAGCGTCTGATCGTCCGATGGAACGTTTTTCATGAAGTCGGTCACATGGGCAGGTGCCACGCATCCGTCAACACTTCCTTGAATGATCAGAAGCGGTAAATGTGGATCAAGCAATTTGCCAAGTTTGGCTGTGTGTTCGACAAAATCATCGGTAGAAATGAGCTCAGCCAGTCTAAGCTGCGTCACCATCAGAGGATCATTGAGCATCTCGTCGACGACTTCCTTGCGTGGGCAGACAAGCGTCGTCAAGAATGTGTGCAGGTTGACCTTGTGATTCTTATTGATTAAAGATGCGATGCCCGCTTTGATGTCCGAAGGTGAGATATACATCTTCGGATTTACTTTGATTGCCGGTGCGGAAAGCACTACACCATCAGCCAATTCATTGTGTTCTCCGGCGATTTTCACACAGAAGGTGCAACCAAGACTTTCGCCCAAAAGAATCAAGGGCTTGCCCGGGTATTTCGCACGCACGGCCTGTGCCAATTTGACTAGCTCGTCATAACTTTTGTGGTGATTAACTTTGTGGCGATCGTCTGCTGCCGTACTGAACACATTTTTGTCGTCATAATGGCAGCGACCAAATCCACGCATGTCACAAGCGACGAAACCGATTCCCGACAGATTCATCGTTCTGGCCAGCACTCTGTATCGGCGACCGTGCAATGTCAGTCCATGAATGCCGATGATCACAGCCTCTGGGTCTTTGCTGGCCGGCATCCATTCATATGTCGGCAATCCGCAGGCTTTGGTGAGATCGCCATCTTCCGTATAAGTAAACTTTGCCAGGACTTCGGGGCTTGCGGCGTCGGGCAATTGGGACGGGACTGTAATTTCCACCGCATTGCTCGAATACTGCAATGTCGGGATGGCAAAAAGGCTCAAGAGAGCCGCTGTGAGCACCTTTTTATTGAGACTTGCGCCTTTTCTGTTCATTTCAAACCCGCCCATTAAATCGTCGCGAGCGCCTTACGCCCGGATTCCGTAGCTATCCCGCATTAGCGTAGCGCGTTTTATCAAGATGATAATTAAACAGAGTTCGGCTATCCCTGGCCGGTGGACCCTAAAGCCTAATTCATTCTGTGCTTGACAACACTCAGGCAGCAAGGAGGGGTATATTTGAGCAAATGGTGGAAACTCTGAAATAACCCGTCTTTCAAACCCAGGAGCTGAAATGAAATTCGAACTTACTGACGTCAAAGAGCATTCTTTCTACGCTCTAGAGACGCTGAAAGATTCCTGGGTGCTTACCGCCAAGCAATTTTTTCCACTGTTCATCGGCTGGTTTTTGACCCTGGGCGGACCGCTGCTCGCTGCCTGCATTTTGTCCGCCCTCGGTTTCGGTATCGACAAAGTTGTATTTCACCTCCCGAAGGGCGGACTATTCACCGTTTTTGGGCTGATGGTTGGCGTCTTTGCTATTGGAGGCTTCTGGGCCGGCTGGGCGAAGATTGCCCTTAAAGTCGTCCGTGGCATTCCGACCAAAATGGGTGATGTCCTTTGTTCTCCCGGACAGATGCTTTCTGGATTGATAGCACTCTCTCTGAGCACAATTGCAATCGGTCTGACTTCATGGCTTGTGATACCGGGTGCCTTGCTCTTTCTGAAGTGGCAGTTGACGCCGTATTATATTGTCGATCAGAACTGCGGACCAATTGAAGCACTGAAGCGCAGCTGGCACGCGACCGACAATGCGATCTTTATTCCGCTTGCAGTACTCGACTTGATCTTCTTCGGCTTGAGCACCGCCAGTGGTTGCTTGATCGTCGGACCGATCATTTGCCACATGGCTCTGGCTGTAGCCTCTGCGCTTGTGTACACGCGCTGGCTAACCGACGAACACGCGCCTTTCAATAAGACGGATCTGATTGACGAACACGACGCGGCGAAGCATTCTATAACTGGTAAATGATGTGACCTGGCTCAAATGGAAAAAAGACCAGGGGCCTGAATCAGAAGCGTAAGGACGAACCTACAGGATCAAGCATGGACCCCGAGAGTGAGCTGCAGAAAGCGCTTAAGCAGGCGGAAACCTGGCGTAATCGTGCCGCCATGGCGTGGCAGCAAAATAACCGCGACCTTACGCAGCAGGCACTTACTCGTATGTGGCAGTATCAAGTCGCTGCCGCCAGGCTCGAAGGAAATGATCCACCTGATGGACCGCCAGAGCCGGAGGACATTTTCCGCGGATGGGATCCTCCTCCCGGCGGCGATCGCCCCTGGCGTCCGTATGATCCCTCTCGTGTGCCACGAAATCCGCTTCCGTCGTCTGGGGCGGGCGAGATTGCTTTGCCTCGGCCGAAATCAAATGAAGAAGATTGATGCGCAATAGTAAAAAGAGCCCCCTTTCGAGGACTCTTTTTGTGGACACCAGGCTTCCGGTAAATGCTTTTCGTTATCTGTGGATCTTGAAGAAGTCAGAGGTTTTAGGACGCGTTATGGCCAGCGTGTCGCCGTCTACGCTCATAGGATCGCCATTCACATCTATCAAGCTTATTTTGCTCGGATAGTGGTGTGCAGCACGTGAGTCTTCAAGTCTGTATAGAAGTGAGCGCAGTTGCGGCTCATTCAATTCGTTGTCTCTGACGGCATCTGAAACTGCTTTGGCCAATTTCTCGGAACCGGCTTGCGAATCGTTCGCCATAAAAGGCGTAATCATTTTGACCAATTCCTTTTCAGTATGCTTTCCGCCTTGCTGCTGGTGCGGACGTTCAAACAACACTCTGCCGTTGACCTTTATGCCGTCGAATTGATCAGGAACGCCATTTCCGTCGGTATCTCTAGCATTGATAAGCTCGAAGTTTGGCAGATGTTTTTGAGCGGCTACGTTTTTTATTTCTGCCATCTCTTCTTCTCTTTCTTTGGCAGTCCGGTCGGGAGCGCTGATTCCTTTTGTAAGCTGTTCGGCAGCAACCTTGTCGGAACCCGTCAAATAATTACCCCAGTCTGCGATAGCGGTGACTTTTGTTTGAATGAAATGCTCGGTTGCTGCATCTATCTGGCTCATGGTGAATAACCTCATTTTTTCTGGCGTCTGGGAGGTGCGTCGCCCTCGATGCACTCAGAATACGAATGGGTTCGGGATGATTCAGGTCGTTGTTGGGGCAGTTTTGGGTCACGCAGTTAAACGCTACCAGGATGGGCTCTGCCGTTTTGAAGACTGCAATGGTGAACACTAGAAGGAGTCATATCCGTCAAGATGTTTTGATTTTCCATTTACAAAGTCATGTAATTTCTTTTGACTTCCAATTTTTTCGTCATGCTTTATCTTTTCTGGCACCTTCTTACCATCTACGAAGGGCAGCTTTCGATTGATTGTTGAGTCAAAATCACCAAACCTAGTTTTAAATATTCCGAAACTATAATCAGATCTCTTCTCTACAAAGTAGCGATTTTCAAACCCTTTTGGAAACACGAGAAGTGGACTGCCTGCTAAGGATTTCATTTCTTGAGCAATTATCTCTCGAAAAGATTGATTCTCTGTTCCTTCTAATTGCAATATTTCAATTTCGCCGTTTCGCCATACGCGCCAAGTTATGATGCAGTGCAATTTCGCATGGTGTTTGACTGCGGGTTCAACTCGCTTGTTTATCCGTATAAACAGTTCTTCGGCCAGTTTTTTGTGCCATTTGTCCCAGACTTTGCTGTCGTCAGCAGAAGGTACTGAAACCTCTGTAACATGATTGTTGTCCGTTGATACGGCACTTTTTGCCCCACCCCCTATGGGCGCTTCTGGGCTATGAAGTCCGCTTGTCTTTTGTGATTCAATGACAAGGGTTTTGGGATGATAAACGCCGTCTGGAGTGAAGGTAAAGTGCAGTTGAACAGCAGGCCTATGAGACTCTTCGAACGTCGGCGCGGAGCTATTGCAGGTTAACGATATTGCGCGATAGACACAGGCGTTGAAAAATCCACTTTCAGAAGATCTTCGTTCAAGGAAGAACAAAAATTGATTGTTTCTTGTAACTGCGTACCCTAATTCGAACTTCAGTTGTTTTGGATCTCTAAAGGGAAATCCATCCAGCTGCTCTTTAAATGAATCATTCAATGCTTTTTCAGTACGGGCAAGGAAGGCTTCTTCTGGTTGATCTAGGTTCCGTTGCCCCTGCGGCATTGGTGTATCGCAAATACAAGGGTATCGATCCTTTGGAATTTTCTTCGTCCATTCAGGATCTCCATCCGATTCGATTTCTGCCAAAACCTTCAGGCAGGAGAAGGAAAACAGGATGGCTACAACTAGTAATTTGCGTTTCATCTGCGAAAACACCTCCTACTCATTATATGGTTCGTGTGAGTTCATGAGAAGATGTCGATCAGACTCGCGCCCGGTCCTTCTGCGTTCAATCTCTAGTCGTTCTAAGTAGCAAACCGAGCAGCTACCTAGCGTCCCATGTTGAGTGCAAAGCTGAATTCGGATCTCTTTGTCACTGAAGTGCTATTTCCGGCGCATTCTGGAAATATGATAATTGGATTGTTCTGCAATGACTGCACTGCTCTAGTTACAACTCCGCGAAAAACCAGATTCTCACTTCCTTCTATCTTCAGTAGCTCAATTTCGCCGAGTCGGCGAATCCGGTAAGTGATGATGCAGTGCAGTCGCGAATTGTCTCGCAACAGCGGTTCCATTTCTCTATAGATCCGCGTGTACAGTTCTTCGGCTATCTTTTTGTGCCATTCTTCCCAGCTTGCTGCAACGGTAGCAGTCGAGTTTGGATCCTTTGGTATTTTCGTCTCATTGCCAATCGGCAATTTGTCATCTGACGTCAATCCAAACTCTATCTTCATAGCATCACCCTGAAGTTGCGCTGGAAACTGCAGTAAGCTACTTCCCGCCAATGACTCAACCTGAGTCTTTACCTGGGACGCGAAATAGCCATCGGTGCGGTCATCGGTAATGAGATCTGTAATGCTGCCGTCTCTTTTGACTTTGAAAGAGACTCGGCAAAAAGAAAAACCATCCTTTGATTCTCTGAAATCCATGCTGTGGACCTTTGCGAAAATCGTATCGATGATCGATGCCTTCCAATTTTTCAACGCCTCATCTTTTGCAGGATCTGTTGTTTTTGCGAAAACACAGACACAGGAAAATATGAGTGTGGCGGCTAAAGATGCGACTAGTATGTCGCGTTTCACTTGCGGAAGCATCTCATTTCCCTATACATGTGCGGCATCGAATACGAGGCTCAGATATGGTCACAGTTTTGTGCCCGACAAACCTGCCACGACGTAGTTGATTGCAATTGCCTGCCTCAGGCTGATGCCGATTGCGGGCGAAGCATCGGGCAGCTCAAAACCCTTCACAGACTGTCCGCGATCGAAGTGCGCCATCATGTGCATGACGTATCCTCTGCCGTATTGAAAGACCACCGCCAATGCGCCCAGTCCATCAGGGTCTTCCTGCGCCAGAGCTTCGCTGGTAGCCAGCACCTGGACTTTTTCTTTGTTGAGAATTCGGATGAGATGGCAGTGGATATCCATCTTCCAGGCACCGTTGGTGACTGCGTGCCGAAAGAGCGTTGGATTTTTTCCTACAATTGAGGCTTCGTACATCTTTTGCTGATTGGTGGCACCGTTCCAGCAGATATAGCCGGGAAAGACATTTTGATCGAGTCTATCGATCATCCAGTCGGTGGTAAGTAGATAGCCGCCTTTAATGACAAAATCTCGAATCTTTACTCCTGCATTCCAGGAGAGATTATTTGGCCCGCAATCGATGATCAGCACTTGAGCCGCACTCAGGTCGTAGTTGTCGAAGTCCTTTTTGTTCATAATCTTGTACTGCACGCCGAGGCTCTGCAGAGTTCGCTCGGCTTGGTCGTACTTGTCGGATATGACCACAAGATGCTCGGGTTCCATCGTGCTTGTTTGCAAGCTGAACTGCGGATGAGTTTGCTCCAGCCAACCGCGATAGGTCTTGGGCGGCGCCATGCTGGCGTGCCCGGGCAGAGCCATGCGCGGTGTTTCGACAGGACCGTCGAACTGCGCTCGTCCCTGCAGCGGAATGCGTATGCTTGTTGTTGGTTGCTCCGGCGACTGTGATGGATCTGCGGTTGCTTCGGTCGGATTCGGCAACGCCTGAAGAGGTGGCGGGTCAGTTGATTGTGCCAGAGCATTTTCCACACAATTTAGCGTGCAATACATTGCCGTTATGACAAAAACCTTCCGCCAGTTATTGGTGGAAGTTACCTTTATTGTTTTTGGTTTCAATTGTTTGTGTCGCAAGAGTTATTTCGGCTGCAAGTATTAGCGAAAGGTGAAGCTTCAGAAAAGATGTACTTCACCATTATAGGTTTCGCGAGCTAGTGCCACCTGAAGTGAGCAGATTTTTCTTTTGATCTTATTTCTGATCATGTAATTGAAAGTACCAATGCGCACCACATTCGATTCACATTTGCAAACTTGCACTTGCGCATTTGCGAACTACCCGTATAATGGTGATCTACCGGTGCCACATTTGGGCGCCGTTTTCTTAACCAAGTAATTAGGTGGATAAATGATGCGATTCCTCATCCAACTCAAGAAAACTCGTAAGGCACTGCCTGCGCAAGTTTTGCGTTTTGGACATGAGGTCATTTCAGGTAATTATGCTGATGAAAAATCCTATCGTTTATCTCTTAGTGACCGGCTGGGCTTACGCCGGTAAACATCGTTCTGTAATTGTTCTCTACACTGTGATGTTCGCCTTTGCTCAGGCGATGATGCTTGCCGAGCCTTATATCATCGGCAAACTCATCAACTGCCTGCAGACCGGCGTGACAGGTGTTGCAACAGGAACAGTTCACCATGATCACCTTATGGATCAGGTGAAGATGTATCTATTGCTCTACTTCGTGACGCAGGTCGGGTTCTGGGTTTTCCATGGACCGGGCAGATTGCTCGAGCGGTATGTAGCGTTCAACATCAAAGCGTCTTTCAAGGGAAAGCTGTTCTCAGTTTTGACCAGGCTGCCTTTGAAATGGCACAGAGAGCACCACTCCGGAGACAGTATCGACAAGGTGAATAGAGCGTCAAACTCGCTCTTCGAATTTTTCGACACCTCGTTTGAGATTGCCTACATGTTCTTCAGGCTAATAGGCAGCATGATCGTGCTTGTCGTGTTTATGCCGGGAGCCGGTGTGATAGCCAGTGTCGTGACGCTATTGGCGATTGTCGTGATCTTTGGTTTTGACAGAGTGCTTGTCAAAAACTACAGCACGCTCAACCGCTTTGAAAACTCCACAGCGTCAGCGGTGCATGACTATGTCACCAATATCATCAGCGTAATAACGCTCAGGTTGGAACATAGAGTGCATGGCGAAGTGTCGAGGAGAATGCTGTTGCCGTTGTCGTTGTTCAAATCGAACAACGCCGTCAACGAGATCAAGTGGTGCATCACAACCGTGCTCATTGCTTCGATGATCGTTGCGGTGCTGGGCTGGTACATGGCAACAACCGTCGGTGTCGGCAAAGCCATCGAAGGCGGAACCTTCTTCACTCTCTTCGAATATTTGAGGAGAATCGGAGATTCGTTCTACCAGTTCGCCTGGATTTACGGCACAGTCGTAAGACAAGCGGCAGACGTGAAAAGCGCCGAGCCAATCGCCAACGGCATGAATGAAACCGGCTTGGGAAGCGAAGAAGAACAATTCCATCTCCCGAAAGAGTGGGATGTTCTCGAGGTCAAGAATCTCAACTTCACTTACGAAGACGACAAACACAGGAAGCACCACCTCAAAGACATCAACTTGACCTTGAAAAAGGGATTGTCGGTAGCCTTTGTCGGTGAGAGCGGCAGCGGAAAGAGCACTTTGCTTAGCCTCCTCAGAGGTACGCAAAACGCTTACAGTGCCAATGTGTTCGCCGACGGAGTAGAGCTTCCGGGTGGTCTTAAGCACATAGCTGATGCCACCACGCTGATGCCGCAAGATCCGGAAATCTTTTCGGATACGATCGGATTCAATCTTACTTTCGGTCTGGAAGTGGATGAAAACGAAGTCCGGGAAGCCATACGGATGGCGCGTTTCGAGCCCGTGCTCAAACGTTTGCCGAGCGGATTGGAGACGAGCATCGCCGAAAAAGGTGTCAACCTTTCAGGCGGTGAGAAGCAGAGATTGGCACTGGCGAGGGGCATCTTCTTCGCCAGAGACAGCGAGATAATCTTGCTGGACGAGCCGACCTCGAGCGTTGACCCACAAAACGAAAGGGTAATCTACGCCAATATATTGGGCGCGTTCCCCGACAGATGTGTGGTTTCGTCACTGCACAAACTCCACCTCCTCGACATGTTCGATGTGGTCTATGTTTTCCACAATGGTGAAATAGTCGAATGTGGCGAAGTGAGTGAAGTGCTGGCGCAAAACGGAAGGCTCTCGGAGCTGTTCAACAGCTACGAAGGCGCCACCGAAATGGTGCCGATGCTGCCGGCTCAAACGGCAATCGCCGGATAAATCAGGGGCAGACTTCTTCGGAGGTCTGCCCTTCGATTGTTTTGTCGTGCTTACTAATAATGATGGTTCGATGCTGAGAAATATTTCTGTAGGGGCGACGCCATGCGTCGCCCGGGCCACTGTATCTGCAACGACACGTATCGCCCGCTCCTCAAGACTTAATCTCTGTGCCGTATTCCCCGCACTGCTATTTCGCGCAATCGACACACTCTGCGCGTCAAAGCTGCTTGGTCAAACGGAGCAGAAAGCAGGAGCATGGTGGTTCTCCCATGGCACTTTCACGTGGACTTCATGGTGCCAGCGGTCTAATTTAGTGGATCTACCATCGACAAGCCCACGTACTTGCATTTTACTGTGAATACTTCCCCACAATTGAAGATGTAATCCATGCAGACGAATGAAGTCGCTGACTCCGCTATTCGTGCTGATCGCTCCGAAGCCGCTCCGGTAAAGGACGAACAGCCATTCTGGGCAGTCGGTGCTGCTAATTGCGCCTATGCTTACGATCAATTCAAATCTCATCCGGTTGAGACAACGGGTTTGGGATTGCTGGCGCTTTTGGCTATCAGAGTGAAGAGCCCGAAATTGGAGCAGTTAGCACTGGAATATGCCGGTACGTCTGAGGCTGCGGCCAAAGCAGGCGCTGCTGACGCGGTTGTTGCCAAAGTTGGGACTGCGGAAACAAGTGTAGTGAAGGCACCTAATGTTATTACCGGCGGCGTTCCTGCTGCAGGCGCCGAAGCCGGCAAGGGCGCTGCGGAAGTTGCGAAGGCTGCCGAAGCGGCCAACCCTGAAACAATGAGCGGTTTGCATCCTGATTTTGTCTCGCGCCTGTCGGGCGAGCGTATGCAAATTCCTTCCTTCACTGTTGATGGACTGAACACAAAGATCTTTAGTCCGCAAATATTGAATGTCGCCAAGGATTCAGTAGAAGCAGAAATCTATCAGGCCGGTAAGGATTCCACCTTTCAAATCTTTGCCAAGGGACGCGGACCTCAGGGGACGGGTTTCTTGGTAGACGACAGCGGCATTGTCGCCACCGCCAATCATGTTGTTGAGGATGGCAGAAGACGTTATTTCGTTGCATTGGCTTCCGGAGAGCAAATTCCAGCTCGCCTGATTGGACGTGACGTGAGAGCGGATGTTGCCCTTCTAAAAATTGACAGGCTTTCCGATTTGCCGGAACCCTTTATGCTGAGCGGTGCAACGACCAGTTTGCAAAAGGGTCGATCGGTTTTCTTGCTTGGAAAACCTGATCAGTCTGCTGCTACCTTGATGACAAAGGGAAAGATTTTTGGACTGGAAAGAGTATCAAGACCAGGTTGGGAGCCACTTGCCCTTGACCCGAGCACCGGTAAACCTGTCTTGACCGGAATCATTCGTCACACGGCAGAAGGCTGGACTGGAAGTTCTGGCGGACCTCTGGTTTTGGATAGCGGTTTGGTTTCCGCGCTCCATACGACTGGCATTCCGGAAGGGCAGTTTTTCCGTCGGGCGACAAGTTCTTTTCATATTGATTCTCTGATGGGAGATGTTTTATCGCGTCCGATGGTTCCGCGCATTCAAAATGTGCAGACGGATATTCGCGGATTTAGAATGCGGGTGCCTAAGTACACTCCCGAATTACCGGCTTAAACTACCCTGGACGCGAGGCGCGGTCGCTCTTCCCAAGTCTAGTCGGCCCGTGTGACAGAATGGACCTCTCCCTTTGGTGAAATTGCAAAGGATTGTCATGCCACTAATGACAATGATGTCGAGCATTCGATTCATCAGATAGACTGTCTGCATGGCAAACGCGGAAATTCTATCGATTGGCACGGAACTCCTTCTGGGAGAGGTTCTTGACACCAATTCCAGGTTTTTTGCAACAGAGCTGGCCAAGCTGGGAATCGATTGTTACTACCGGGTCACTATTGGCGATAATAAAGACCGCATCAAAGCATCGTTGAAGCAGGCTTTCGATCGCTCAGATATTGTTTTGACATCGGGAGGTTTGGGCCCGACAGCCGATGATCTAACCACCGAGTGCATTGCCGAGTTTTTGGGTCTGCCGATGGTGATGGACGAAATCGTGCTCAAGGAGATTGAAAAGCTCTTTGCTGAGCGCCATTTGAGTATGCCGGAGACCAATAAGAAGCAAGCGATGAGACCTCAAGGATCTGGTGTTTTGCCCAACCCGAGCGGCACAGCGCCCGGCATTATGTGGATGGTTCCTGCCGAGGTTTTAGCCAAAGCCGGAGTTGCAGACCCTGAGCGCAAGCGGGGAATATTGACTTTTCCCGGTGTTCCGTCTGAATTGGTGAATATGTGGAATCAATCAGGAGCCGCATTTATTGCCGACAATTTCTTGACGGGAGCTATTTTCAGCATTGAATTGAAACACTACGGAATTGGCGAATCCGCACTGGCAGAGAAGTACAGCGCTCTGCTCGACGGCAACTCGCCCACCGTCGCACCTTACGCCGGACAGGGAGAATGCCGCCTGAGAGTGGCTGCCAAAGCGGAAACAATGGAAGAGGCGCGTGCTTTAGTGATGCCTGTTGCAGAAGAAATTCGGTGCCAAAGCGGTTCGCTCTGCTATGGGCAAGACGATGACACGCTGGAAGCAGTGGTCGGGCAATTGCTAATCCAGCACGATCTGACTTTGTCGGTTGCCGAGTCATGCACGGGTGGGCTGGTAAGTAAGCGCTTGACGGACATTGCCGGCAGCTCGCAGTACATAAAATTGAACGCCGTAACCTATGCTAATGAGGCTAAACTTGCGCTCCTTGGCGTGCCGCAGGAACTGCTTGACCAACATGGGGCGGTCAGTGATGAGTGCGCGCAGGCAATGGCAGAGGGAATCGCAAGATTATCGGGCGCAGGCATTGGCCTGAGCATCACGGGAATTGCCGGACCAACCGGCGGGACGCCCGATAAGCCAGTGGGAACCGTCTATTTGGGCTTGTTCGCCAATGGGCAAATGACTACAAAACGGCTCAATCTAGGATCGAAGCTAAGCAGGCAGGAGATAAGGTTTCGGACGTCAAGTGCTGCACTGAATATGGTGCGATTGCACCTTTTGTCCCGCAATTTGGTTGCGCAATAACCTTTTAGTTTCCAGGCGCGCCCGGCAAGCGTGTTTCGAGGTGCCTGGCGCCCTTGGATCCGGTCTTATCCTTCTGCACCCGGGTCGTTTAACATATAACTATGGTTCTCCTGGTATAAGATTGACTTTTCATACTATGGGAATAATTTTGTTGGGTTAATTCCCGCGCTTCAGTACAGGTGAGGAGAACACTGCAGCTTTATGCCGAATAATCCTGGCAACAAGAAAAACGATGAGTGGGTCATCAAAGACAACCTCTTTCATCGCCGCGTCTCCGATGTCCGCAACCAGGTAACCTGGGATTTTGAGCAGACCGAAAAGGCGATGGACCTTTTGCACACTGGCACAGGTGGTCGCATCGGCGGTCAGCAGATGCAAGAAAGCAGACCTCTGACTGACGAAGAGATTGAGGCCCTGGCGTTTTTCGACGCTCAGACTCCCTGCCTGAAGTTTCAATACATGCTCCGGATGCTGCGGCGCGAACTCAAGCGCGGCAAGCGTTTCAACCGTCCGATTGCCATTCTTGTCGTGGCTATCGACAGTTTTTCCAATATCGAAAAGGTTCATGGGCCGTCGGCTGCCGACGCCATGCTCGCCTTCGTCGGCGATCGCTTGAATGCCGTCACGCGAAGCGATATCGACCTGGCCGGACGCTATGTCAACGAGCGATTCTTGATTATTTTGCCTGAAACACCGGGGAAGGGTGCCCAGATTGCCGCTGAGCGTTTGAGAAAAGATGTGGCTGCTTCTGTCATGCAGTGGCAATGGCACCAACTGCAGGTGACAGTCAGCATTGGCATTGCGCATCGTCCGGGTCACGCCGGAGAGGCAGAAGAGCTAATCGTACAAGCCGATATGGCATGCGAGTCAAGCGAACGGGCTGGCGGCAACAGTATCTCCATCGCGCAAATGACCGAGTTCGTCGGCGCCGAGTAGTGTTCTCAGAAGAGCCAAAGCTGAAAGAGCAGCGCCTTGTTGAGAAAGAAGCGACGACAGTGGAGGACATTGATCGCACTGTCGAGATTCGCTCTGATCAGTCTGAGAGCTCCGATGTTTCTGAGCGCTCTGACCGGTCTGACCGATCTGATGCTGCTCCTTTTGGGACTTCGAATGCAGAAGACTCGCTGATTGGCAAAACGATAGGCGGCCACTACCTGATCCTGTCGCGCCTTGGCTCTGGTGGCATGAGCGTTGTCTATGCGGCTAAACATTTGCTGCTCGATAAGACAGTGGCGATCAAGATTATTTCGGCTGGACATGCAATTGACGGCAAAGCTCTGATGCGCTTTCAGCAAGAAGCTAAGGCATCCACTGCGCTCAACCATCAGAATATTGCCGCGGTCAGCGAATTCGGGCAAGACAAGGATGGCTCGCCCTTTCTCGTTATGGAGTATGTGAAGGGAAAATCTCTTTCTGAGATCATAAGAGAAGAAGGAAAATTGACGCAGGAGCGAAGCGTCGTAATATTGCTGCAACTGTGCGACGCCTTGCACTATGCTCATGAAAAGCAAGTTATACACCGGGACATCAAGCCTGCCAACATCATCATAACCACAGACTCGTCAGGGTCCGAAATGGCAAAAATTGTCGATTTCGGCATTGCGAAAATACTTTCCAAAGACGGCACCGATCTGACTCAGACCGGTGAAACATTTGGCACGCCCAGCTATATGAGTCCGGAGCAGTGCCATGGAAAGTCGGTCGACAGGCGCTCCGACATCTATTCTTTGGGATGCGTCTTTGAGGAAATGCTCTCCGGAAGTCCGCCTTTTGTTGCCGAAAGCTCCCTGGAAACTCTGATGATGCACGTCAATGAAACGCCAACGGTGAGGCATTCGTCGGCCGTCAATCAAGTCATATTGAGGGCGCTGGAGAAGCAACCTGGTGACCGTTTTCAAACTGCCAATGAAATGGCGGCTGCTGTACGTGCATTGAGTCAAGATAATCGGATATTAGTGCAATCACAAGTACCGTCACGGCGCAGAGAAGCGATGGGATTTATGGTCGCTGGATTCGTCACGGCAATTGTTCTCAGTGTTGTCACTTACTTTTTTGCAATTGAAAAGGATCAAACAAAGCAGATGGCCATTGCCTGTGCTGGGGTTCTGTACATAGGTGGTCTGATTAATTTGCTGGTCAGTCATCTAGTAAAAAAGCATAAAAAACTGTAGCTGCGGCGTTGCACGCCGCAAATATCGTAGCTGCGGCGTTGCACGCCGCAAATTTTGAAGGCGCGTGCAACGCGCCGGCTACAAGATCAACATGGCGTCGCCGTAGCTGTAGAAGCGATATCGCTGTTCTACAGCTTCTTTGTATGCGCGTAAGATTGTCTGCCTGCCTGCAAAAGCGGCGACGAGAACAAGAAGGCTGGAGCCGCTCAAGTGGAAATTAGTAATCAGGCTATCGACGATTTTGAAATCGTGTCCGGGTTTTACATACAGGTTTGTACTGCCGTCTTCTACCGCCTCGAGAACACCGTTTTTGCCTGCAGATTCGAGCGCGCGCAGGCTGGTGGTGCCAACGGCGATGATGCGTGAACCATTTTTCTTGGCTGTGTTTACAGCATTGGCTGTGTCTGAGGAAATCGAGTAACGCTCGGCTTCAATAGTATGCTCATCGACACTTGTGGAGATCGGTTTGAACGTACCAGGGCCAACATGCAGCGTGATTTTGTGCAGAGCAATGCCATGGTCGCTGAGTTGATCTATCAATTCAGTGGTAAAGTGCAAACCGGCAGTGGGTGCTGCAACAGCACCAGGGTGGCAGGCAAAGACTGTTTGATAACGGTCGAGATCTTTGGATCTTTTGCTTGTTTCTGCAGCATCATGCTTGTCTTGGGCTCGCTGTATATAGGGCGGCAGTGGCGCATATCCGGCGTCTTTAAGAATCTGAAAGACGCTTTCGCGGTCGCCGAGATCGATCAGAAGTCGTTTGAATCCGTCGGGTCCGACTGTCAGATCCTTAAGCCGGAGCGGATAGACTTTGCCGCTATCTGAGTCAAGAAGCAGTTCTTCGCCGATCTTGAGCCGTTTTGTGGAGGTGGCCATGGCTTCCCAGACCGCTGCTGAAGCCGTAGTCGGCTTAATCAAAAGAAGTTTCACTATGCCGCCGCTCTGGCGACGAGCAAACAATTTTGCCGGAATAACCTGCGTATCGTTTGCTACGATTACATCCCCGGATTTGAAGAAACCGAGTATATCTTTGAAGTGGACATGTTTGAGCGTGTCATTAGCTCTGTCGACAACGAGCAATCGCGACGCATCGCGCTTTTCCAGTGCCTCTTGGGCAATCAATTCAGGGGGCAACTCAAACTGAAAATCTTTCAGGTCCAGTGCGGTTTCTTGCTTTTCCATTCAGTTATCTATGTAGTATATGGAATTATCTTCTTCGTCTAACTTATTTATCTTGCGGCTCAAAGCGGATTGAACCAGGGTATCATCGAGCCATGACCTCGCAGCAATTAAAAGAATCGATAAAGGAAACAGCGTACGATCTTGGCTTTCAGCGCGCAGTGATCGCATCGCTTGAGCCCATGGAAACCGAGCGCCAGGAGTACGAGCGCTGGCTGGCGCTTGGATACGCTGCCGGTATGGAGTACCTGAAGCGCAACCCACATTTTAGAACATCTCCGCAGCTCTTATATCCAGAGGGGCGGTCTGCAATTGTTGTCTCCGTGAGCTATTACACGGAGGTCCCGGAGCCGCCGCCCGGCTTCTTCGGCAAGGTTGCGCGCTATGCCGTGGGGCTTGATTATCATGCTGTAATCCGGGCAAAGTTGAGAGAACTTAACGCGCGCATCGAGAAAATCGCCGGCAGAAAAGTACTGGCTAAGGCTTATACCGACGATGTTTCTCTTTTCGAGCAGGGGCTTGCCGCTCGGCATGGTTTGGGATTTGCCGGTCGGCATACTTTGATAATTGGTCCCCAATTGATGGGCACTTACAATTTTGTTGCTGAGCTGATCACTGATCTGGAGCTGGATGCCGACGAGCCGTATCAGGGAACCTGCGGCAAATGTTTTCGCTGCGGCGAGGGCTGCCCGACCGATGCCATTGAATATGGTGTGGGAGTAAATTCGAATAAATGCATTTCGTATCTGACCATTGAAAACAAAGAAGGAATTCCCCTTGCCTTGAGAAAACAGCTGGGGCGGTGGGTTTTCGGCTGCGATGTTTGCCAGGATGTGTGTCCTTACAATCAAAAGCCGAACGTTTCTCCCTGGGAGGAATTCTCTGCCGAAAAAGGTGCAGGACATTATCTGGACCTGTTTTCAATTTTGCAATTGCAATCCGAAATCGAATTTCGTGAGCGCTTCGCCCACACCCCTTTGCGGCGCCCGAAGCAGCGCGGGCTGACGCGAAACGCGCTGACGGTAATAGGCAATATTTTGGCTGATGCAAGTTGTAATTCAAACGATAAGCAGGCTGGATTGAATGGAAAGTTATCTGAGCATGATCAAGCCGCGGCAGTTCTTAAGCTGATTCAGTTTTTGCAATCAGAGCCGGAGGAGATGCTAAAGGAGCATGCCTATTGGGCTCTCTGCCAGCATGCTTCAGGGGAGACGCGCAAGCAATTCAAGAAGCTGATCGACCAGGAGAAAAATACAGGCATTCTTCAGTTGGTTAACCAATACGTTTGATCTGTTGCTTATGATTTTTGGGAAACTGGCTGTTCTGCCAATGGAGGCGCGTCTTCAAAGGAAGTTTTGACGCGCTGGTTGGTGTCCACCGAATAATCGCGGTCTTTCCATTTGACCTGGCGACCGGTCAAAAAGCAGTAGGCTGAATTGATATAGAGCGCGCTCACTAAAGCTGCGCCGAGGGGCAAGAGCAAGAAGTGGAGCTGGTTTAGCCCTTTGTAAAAGGCATTGCTGCGAGCATACCAGGTGAGCATGCAGGCGAATTGCACGGCAAGCATCGACCAGACAATTGGAAGAGGCGCTAGAGTCGAGATGATTGACGGCGCAAATGCAGTAGCTGCTAAAGTCACGAAGGGAGCCAATAGGCACAGATTAAGCAGAACGACCAGTCCTGCCAAACTGATCGGGCTGCAGTCGATCAATGCGTATGCATTTTTTGTCCAACCACTCCACAATTCTGAAAAGTTGGTGTACATACGGACCTGATAAAGCGGTCGACCGTCGCAAGCTGTTACTGCAAAGCCCTTTTCCTTCGTTACTCGCCCGATGGAAATGTCGTCGAGTATTTGATCTTTCACGGACTCGTGCCCGCCAATGGCATCATATGTGGTGCGCTTGACCATGATATATTGACCGTAAGCATATGCTCGTCGGCTTTTCGGATCATTTATCTTGTTGGTCGGATCGCCCATCAGGAAAGAGCCTAGCAATGTCGGCATGATTGTGCGTTCGGCAAAACTATAAAGTTCTTGCACCGGCATGAAAGAAATCATGTCTACCTTGTACGAGATGGCCGCTCCAACTGCGTCACGAAGCGAGTTGGGGTGATGGAAAGTATCGGCATCTGAGAATACCAGCCACTCGCCTTTTGCGTGGGGGCTGCCGTGGTGCAGGGCATTGCATTTGCCCAACCAGCCTGGACGGCTATCGCGTCCCTGAATCACTCTAATTGACGGAAAGCGAGCAGCAATTTCGGCAATTATTTGGCCGGTGCAATCAGTTGATTTGTCATCAATGACGATGATTTCGAATCGCGGATAGTCTTGTCCGATAAGCGATTCCAGGCATCGCGCTACTTTCGTTTCTTCATTTCTTACCGGAACAATTACGCTTATCAGTGGCAGTTGATCATTGGCAATCGCGCAGCGTGGCACCTTACGGAAGGTTGCAAAAAAAGACAGCATCAACGCAACCAGCACGACCAGTGCCAGTGTGTTGATTATGAGAAACGCGACAAAAAGCATTGGTTTACCGGTTAACTGAGACGCCAATCTCGACAGCGGCAGATTTTTGCTTGTCGAGATTGATCATACACGAGAGTACACGGGTGCTGGTTAGCGCATGCAAATCGATGTCTCTGGGAGGAGGCGGAGCGAAGCCTTCGGCACACAAAGTAAATGATCGCGGATGTCATACGGCAAAGGATATGCGCCGGTATTGGACAATGGGCAGATGTCGTCGTCCATGACACCGATTAAGAAATCAAAAGCCTCCGGAAGACCGCCCGGTCCGAGTCAGTACTTGTTCGGCAAAACAATTGAAGGTAT
Organism: uncultured Candidatus Obscuribacterales bacterium; assembly: GCA_964531315.1. GTDB lineage: Bacteria > Cyanobacteriota > Vampirovibrionia > Obscuribacterales > Obscuribacteraceae > QKMZ01. The sequence continues at coordinate 22,637 of CAZHEZ010000028.1, forward strand.
GCGCGACCCGCTTACCTTTAATATGACCAATTGGAAGAAATACGGCGATTGCTTGCGTTTCCCGGCCATGCCTGGCTTGAGCTGGTATCTCTTTGTACATCCCAATGCAGTCGAGCAGATTCTTCAGACCAATCAGATCAACTATCAGAAGCCGATTCGCTTTCTCAAACCTTTCGGCTACGTGGGTGGGCAAGGATTGCTGACCAATGAGGGCGAATCCTGGCGCAAACAGCGGCGTCTAATCCAGCCTTCATTTCATCGCGACCGCCTGGCTACCCTGGGAAGTGCAATGAAGATTGCTATCGACCAGCAGATTGAGGTGTGGGAAAAAATGCCGGAAGGCGAGGTTGTCGACCTTTTCGAAGAGATGTCTAATCTGACCTTCCGCGTCATCGGGCGAACTCTATTCAGTGACGACCTGTCTGAAACTGCCGCTCCATTTCTCAGTGCCCTGGAGCACTCGATTGAGCATATAAGTGCGCGCATGAATTTGCCTTTCCTCATTCCAGACTGGCTTCCCACGCCGGCCAACATAAAGTTTCACGACCAAAGGCATGTTCTCGATGATGTCGTATACGGTATCGTCGAAAGACGCAAGAAGCTGGAGCATGCGCCGCAGGATTTGCTCGACATGCTAATGAAAGCGACATTTGAAGGCACTTCAGAAGGAATGAGTGTGCGTCAATTGCGCGACGAGATACTGACGCTTCTGATTTCCGGGCATGAAACAGTGGCACTGTCTCTGACCTGGACGTTTTTTCTGCTGCATCAAAACCCGGATGCTGAAGCAGTTTTGCTTGACGAGCTTGAATCGGTTCTTAAGGGTCGGCCGGCAGAAATGGAAGATTTGCATCGCCTTGCCTATAACAAGATGGTTTTCAATGAATCGCTCAGGCTCTATCCTCCGATCTGGGGACAGCCGAGAGAAGCGGTTGATGACGACGTAATACAGGGATACAAGGTGGAAAAAGGAACACCTGTCACGGTTTGCCAGTACGTCACTCACAGACATCCTGAGTTTTTTCCGGATCCGGAAAAGTTTGATCCAGAAAGATTCTTGCCGGAAAATGAGGCGAAGCTGCCGAAGTTTGCTTTCTTTCCGTTCGGCGGCGGCGGGCGCGCTTGTATCGGCAATCACTTTGCCATGGCAGAAGGTCAAATGGCAGTTGCTACGATCTTGCAGCGTTTCAAGATTGAACTTGTGGACGGGCAGAATGTGACGCCGAAAGCCGGTTGTACACTGCGTCCGGCGCAGCCAATTAAAATCCGTTTGACGAAACGATAGTACCCAGGACGGGTCATTTCTCAGTATGAACGAAATCGCACAAGACAAAGATACTGACCTTTATCAGCCCGCCTATGTCCGTCAACTTTTCGACGACATGGCGGCGACCTACGGTGCGATGAATCTGATTTCCTCGTTTGGTTTCACGGTACGCTGGCGGCGCCAGTGCGTCGACAAAGTCGAGTTGGGTCCTGGTCAAATTGTCTTCGATCTGATGTCCGGCATGGGTGAGATGTGGCCATCTATATTTGAGAAAACCATGCGGCAGGGATCTTTATACGGTGTGGATTTCTCGCATGAGATGTGCAAAAGGTCGATGCAGCAAGACAACGCCGTCGGTGTCGAAGTGATCGAAACGGACGTTCTGAGCAATCAAATTGCCTCGGCATCGGCCGATGTTATTGTTTCCGGATTCGGACTAAAGACCTTTTCTGATCAACAAAAGCGTCTGCTGGCAATAGAAATTGCCCGCATTCTCAGGTCTGGCGGTCGCTTCTCGTTGCTCGAGATTTCAGTGCCGCCCAATTGGTTTCTGAGAGTACCTTTTATGTTTTACCTGAGATATTTTATTCCCGTGATCGGTCGTCTATTCCTGGGTAATCCGGACAACTACAGGTTGCTCTGGGTGTACACTTCGCGCTTCGGCAATTCCTCGAGCATGTACAAATTTCTTGAGGGGTGTGGACTGCAAGTCAAATACGAGCGATATTTCTTCGGCTGTGCCACCGGCGTGAGCGGTATCAAGCCGTGATCAATCTCTACTCGAACACTTCTATAATATCGCCATGCCAGTGATAGTTTTGACCACTGAAATCAATGCGCCCATCGACATTTGCTTTGATCTGGCTCGGAGCATTGACTTTCATACCCACTCGGTCAGTCATACCAATGAGAAAGCGGTTGCAGGTGTCGTGACCGGATTAATCGGTGCAGGTGAAGAGGTGACCTGGCAAGCCAGACATTTCGGCATCTGGCAATCACTGACCAGTCTTATTACTGCCTTTGATCGTCCAGTTTATTTCAGAGATTCTATGAAGTCTGGTCCCTTCAAGAGATTCGACCACGACCATTTTTTTGAGTTCGAGAACGGTATCACTAAAATGCGCGATCGATTTGATTACGAAAGTCCGTTGGGAATTCTGGGTCACATAGCCGACAGTATCTTTCTGGAGCGCTATATGACGAAACTGCTGCTCGTACGCAACGAGGAATTGAAGAAAGCAGCTGAGACTGACCCGGAGAGGTTTCTGGTCGGACTTTGAAATGCAGGAGGTTGAAACTTGATATGTTTTTCAAATGGATTGTCTGCCATGTTCCTCTAGAGAAAAGAGATTCATTTTCGCTTGCCCAGACAAAGTGGGTTGAACTGGCAACCATTCCAGGATTTGTCGGGCAACTGGGAGGCTGGGATTTACTGTCAAAGAATGATGCCTGCATACTGGGAATCTGGCAGAATCAAAAGTCCTACCAAGTTTTCATGGACCAGCATCATGATTTGATTTTTGTCGACAACAAGCAGGGTGACACCTTTAAAACAATAGATGTTTCCCTCCTTCAGCCCATTTGCAATATGCCTGGTGTGCTCGACAATATGCGCAATGGCCTTGAGATCGCAAAGATCATTCGAGTGGCAGACTGCATGGTCAGACCTGAGCGTGAAGAGCATTTTACTGAGGTGCAAAGGAAGATTTGGATTCCCGGTATGAGTGAAGCCCCAGGCCTGTTGGCCGGATCATTTAATAAGGTTATTGGCGATGGTATTCGCTACATCGTCACAACCTTGTGGATCTCTGGAGAGTCGCATGAACTGTATGTTCGCAATACTCTACCGTTTCTCAGTTCAGCGGCAGCTGTCGGCGAAGATGTGCAACACATTACCAGCCGGCTTGTCAGTCTTATTCCGTCCTGGCTTGTAATGCCGGCTGCGAGTTGAGCTGGTGCCTGCTGTGTAATGTCCTTAATAAGTATTCACTGCCGAGGTACCGATCCTTCTCGCGACGAATTATCATTACGTTGTGAAAAAGCACATTCGCATATGAAGGTTCCCCGTGCAGGATAGGCATGACATTTTTCTGGCAGTGGCTACCGGTCTGAATTTCACTCGGGCGGCCCAGGCTTTGTATATGAGTCAGCCAGCCGTCAGTGCTGCAATCAAGACTCTGGAAACTGAATACGGACTGCCCCTATTTAGTAGAGCCGGTGGGCACGTCGAATTGACGGCAGCCGGGCAGACGCTTTTGGGTTATGTCAAGCAGATAAAACAGCTGGAAGGACAAGCTCTCAGGGAGATTCAAGCTTTCAAGGAGGCTATCTCCGGTCGGCTGTTTGTCGGTGCCTCAACTACAATCGCTCAATATGTCCTTCCTCGCCTGCTTGGAGAATTCAAAACCAACTTTCCTCAGGTTTCGTTCGCTCTGACTACACGAATCACCGAACAAATAGCGGATTTACTTCGCGCCGGTGAAGTAGACGTAGCGATTGTAGAGGGCGCACTTAAGGGCAACGAATTTCATACCAGCGTCTGGATGAAAGACCGGCTTCGATTGCATGTGCCTATCGGTCACGAGAGCATTGGCAAGACTTTGACCTTTGAGCAGTTGTGTTCTATTCCGTTGCTTATGCGAGAAAAGGGCTCTGGAACACATCAGATCCAGCAAGACCGATTTAGACATCGCAATAAAGAGCTTGCCGATTTAAACATCGTACTTAACCTGGGATCGACTGAGTCAATCAAACTGGCAATCGAATCCGGCTTGGGTTGCGCTTTCTTGTCTGATTGGTCTTGTGTTAAGGAGCATCACCTTGGCACGCTCGTTCCGGTTGAAATTGAAGACTTCGAGGTCGTGCGCAACTTTTATATCGTTCAGACCAAAGAATCCGAAAACAATCCACTCGTACAACGCTTCGTCGCTTTCGTAAATAACCGTGCAACTATCCAGCCACCGCCGTTTCCAGCTCATAGAAAAAACTTATAGGGCATCGAAATCCGGTATTGGACGGTATTGCAGCCCGCGCTGATAATGAGGGTATGAGTTTTTGCGTTGGTTCGTGCGGTTATACCGCCGACCTTGCTGCGTTCGCAATTTTTTTGGGAGAGATGAAATGTTTAGCGCAACACCCATGTGGCATCCCGCCTACGAGGCGAGGCATTACGAATCGGTCGGTTCACGCAGCAGATTCCATGATAAATGGAATCCGGCTCACAAACATCCGTCCTCTACACCTCCGTCCCTTGTTGAGACTCTGGAGTCAATGCTTAAAGTCTTAAGCGAGAGCGGGAAGATTCAATGGCTTGATGACTTTAGACCGAAAGTGCAGTGACAGTACTTTCTTGCCTGTTATTTCCCGATCGCCGCCTTGATAGGTTTTCGCTTCCTGCTGAAGGATGGCACTACAGGCAGTGCGACGGTTGATTTCGATTATTTCCTTTGCAGGAAAAAAGGAGCCCCTATGTTTAGAGATTGTCAGAGTTTTGAACTGTATTTGACTGCGGTCGACCGAGCCATAGCCCCAGAGCGTCTGAGGTTTCTTGCTTTTCATTGCGACGAGGCAATACGCAGCCGGGTGGCCGAAAATCCTAGGTTGCCTCTAGAGTGTTTGCTGAGACTTGCCTTTGATGAGGCGCCGGAGGTGAGGATTGCTTTGACTGAGAATCCGGCTACACCGTGGGCCATTCTTGAAGTCATAGCAGACGATCCTCATCCGGATGTGCGGTATGCAATGGCTGAAAACGCCAACATACCGCTGTTTATCCTCGAGAGCCTGGCTCAAGACGAGCATCCGTATATTGCTGACCGGGCCGCCAGAACTATTGAGCGGCTGAATGTTGAATGGGAACCAATGCTGAGATGTGCTTGATCATTAGCGACGACGAAATTATTGAACAGTAACAATCAATTCAATAGAGGTGAACACATGAATACATTAGTAAAGAAAACGCGTTTATATACAAGCAGGATTGATCTCAATGAGTCGGCTCGAATAAAGAGCATAGAACTCCTCAATGTGTCGGTGGCGTCTTGCTTGGACATATGGTCTCAGACAAAGCAAGCGCACTGGAACGTGAAGGGGTTGGATTTTTATCAAGTTCATTTGCTCTTCGATGATGTGGCATCTACTCTTTTTGATCCCATTGATTTGCTGGCCGAACGAATAACCGCACTCGGTGGAATTGCCTGCGGCACGGCAAGGAATGCCGCACAGAATTCCATTATTCCTGAGTATCCCGATACTGAGCAAATGACGGAAGTTGATCATTTGAACGCTCTGGCCGATCGATTGGCAATCTTTGCAAAACATTTGCGTCAGGCGATGGATAGCGCAGCGTCTTGGGATGACCAGGATACAAACGATATCTATACTCAGATTTCGCGGGAAGTAGACAAAAAATTGTGGTTTACGGAAGCGCACCTTCAACATCTGAAGCAGTGATTTAGGCGCAGTCCTGATTAACCAACTAGACTGCAATCTCACATCCGAAGCGCAGGTCTCACAAAAACGCATTCACTAATTGTGATTGGCTTTGAGGTCTGCGCTTTGTTAGCCGGTAAATTGAACTTCGTGGAAGCGCACAGGAAGCTTGCCTTTAACAATCGATTTATTGTCCCACTGGATGCCACTTTGTCCATCGAAGAAGAAGGACTTTCCGTCCTCGAAGCGGTGCGCGAAAGCCATGTGCAGTGTGGTTGAGTCGGAGCGCGGATTCAGATTGACAGTGAGGGCGTAACTGCGGCCATTAGTGAGCTCGCTTGGGTGCGATACGCTGTTCACGATGCGAACACCGCCCGCCTCGCTAAACCAATCAAGTGCTTGAGTTTCGTTTTCAAATCTGCCGACGAATGGATGCCCGATCAGCCCACCGCTTTTTGATGCCAACTTCGGGATGTCTTCAGCAGTGACTATCGTACCGGTCCTCAGGGACCTCAAAATTGCTGCCGTTGCCGCCATACAATTACTTGAAAGGCCTTGAGGGTTAAAGATTGATGATGTTTTCCATGCCACCAGTGGGGAATCTGAGAAATAAACCTTTGGTGCTGACGAAAGCGCATAGAGCATTGACTGAGGCTTGGACGCGTTCTGGCGGATGAGCATATTGTTTGTGTCGATGAACCCTTGTGCTTCCGGCGGAAACGATCTGGCACCACTGACAAATTTCACCTGGTCGGGCTCCAGAGCACGCGTGTTCGGCATAAACTTCAGCGACGAGGCATCGGGGAGCATCCCAGAAGCGGTCGCCTTTTGTGAAGAATAGACAAAGCCGGATTCATTTCGCCAGAGTCGGCTATTGATTTGAGTCAGTTGTGACATGTCCAGCAGCGGCGCTTGCGATGACTCGTTATGCAGGCGAATGAGAGCTAGCGGCCCCGTCTCGACTGGCTTGTGAAAAGACAGCAACTCACCAGTAAGTCGGCCTCCTTGTTCGCTGATTGCTACTGTATCTTCAGCCATGATTCTCGGGGTCGGGGGCGGCAGAATAGGTATCAGGCGGTGGGTCGAGGCACCGGACCCGCCAAATGTTCTTTCGAATCCATACTTACCGCTGTCCAGTAATTCTTTGGGAAACTGCATCGGATCTTGAATCGGTCCGAAGCGGGCTACCACCTTCATATTGTCGCTAGCGACGCCGTCTGCAATTGACTTGACTGTTTTTGATTCTACGATCTTCGCCGTCCCTGCCCGTATCGAATCTGCCGTGGTCTTCAGCCCGATTGTTTCACACGCTTCTGCCAATCCGCGTAAGGACGCGCCATGGAGCGCCTCACCAGCTGCCGTTTTCCCGGCCAATTCAATGATTTCTTTAACTGCCATGTCCGGCAATCCCGTGAAAATATATAGAGAAGGAGTGATACTAAAATACTTGGATCTGGCCAGCTCGTCTTTGGGGAAAGCACGTATTACCGGCCGGCAGAAGGAATACCTTGAATCTCACCAGCTCTGGCTACCAGTGCATTCAATTTTTCTTGAAACGCTGGGTCGTAAAACGAAGGTACTTTGCCTAAGGGTGTAATTTTGACTTTGCCGACATTGTTCCAGGTGACACTGCTATTCATGTCCAGACCGTCGAACCAGCTTGGTATCGGCCCTGCGCCTCGTATCCTCTGGTAATCGGAAACTTTTATACCGTCGAAATTCTTGGCCATCTCGCTCCAGTTGATATCGGAATTTCTGAATGCTCGCAATTCCGGTTCGGAAGCGCCATGGAGTTTACCGAGGTCGATATCTGATAAGGAAATTTTTGCTTCTGTTCGCGATGGAAATTCCGAAAGTTTGCCGTAGCGTTGAATCAGACTCTGGAGATTGTCTCTACTGGCGACATTGAAGATACGCGCGCCACTAGTATCGACGTGATAGGCAAAGCCTCTCACCACGTCCGTAGGGCTGATTGGACCTTCCCTGGGCACCCATGCCAGTTTGTCGCTGGCCCACAAGCCCTTAGGCTTCCAATCAATGCCTGGATTGATATCGCGAAGCGTCAGATTGGCTGATGCCGAAACATGTGTATCCACAGTTTTTGCCGCTGCTTCCAGTCCGCTGACGTCAGCACCGGCACCTTCAATGCTGATTTCGGGAAGTCCTTGAATTGCTTTGCTTTTAAATACTGCAGGCAGCTCGGCTCCTTCCTCCATAAGACCGGAAAGACCATGCCAGGCATTTTGCACTGATGGAAGGAGTTTCTTTCCCAGTGCGATTGTTGCTTCTGCTAGTTCAGACTGCCACATGAGGGCGAGCCTCTTTCAGTGCGGTAATTTTGTGCTTGTGCGGGGAGATCGCCAGTTAATAGTAATATTTGAGACTGCGAACGTGAATGGGGTAATTACGCATTCCCGAAAGGCTTATATCTGGGGCGTTTCGAGAGTTGCGGGTGGATGGATTTAGACGCTTCTCGATGGTCCTAGGTCGTTGCTACCAGTAGCTCTTCTGCATTTTTGGGCGGGCGCAGACCGTCTGTTCTGTCCATGAAGTAGCGCTGGGTAAGGTCAACCGCTGAGATGTGCCGCGCGTCTCTAAAGCCGGCTTCCAGAGCCAGTGCCTGGATCTCCTCAGGGGTGAAGAAACTGATGAAGGGGGTCCCACTTGCTTTTGCACCCTTTGCCGCCATCTCAAGCCCGGGACGTACGTCCGGGTCTGCTAATTCCAGGGGCAGGAGGAACGTCATAGCCAGGGTCGAGCCCGCCGCGAGCGCCGCCACCTGGCTGAGGGTTATCTGGTTGGCCTCCCTGGTCAAATACATGCTGACGCCTGTGGAGACAACGATGGCCGGCTTGCTGTCATCGAATCCGGCGGTCACGAGTTCTTCCCGCCAGGACTTACCTGCCTCGAAATCGACCGGCACAAAGTGAAGCCAGTCCGGGATGCCGAAGCCGAGCTCGATGAGGCGCTGGCGCTTCCAGGCCTGCGGACCGGGCTGGTCGACTTCGAATACCTTGAGGTGAGAAGCAATCTCCGGCCTGCGCTGGGCGAAGCTGTCGAGACCGGCGCCCAGGATGACATATTGGCTCAGACCGCGGCTTGCCTCCCCCACCACCAGGTCCTCGATGAAGCGAGCGCGGGCGACGATGGAGGCGCGGAAGGGCGCAGTAAACTCAGGGTCCATGTCCCCGCGCTGGCGCCAGTCCTTATCCGGGGCCAGTAGCTGAAGCCCGATCTGATCTTCCAGCACATGCGGAGGCGCATCTATTTCAACATGCAGGGCCCGCCATAAAGCCACCCGTGCTGCCGTACTGTCTGGCTGGGCGGCTCGCGTATCAGGCAAGATGTGTTTCTCCTTCGATTAGTGCGGATCAAAAATTATCACGGCTGACGCTGCTATTTCATCAGGTCGCCCATGAAATCATTGTCTTTTTTTGTCCTGGCAAAGTCTTTGTCAGCCAGTGAGTGCAGCCCCATCTTTTCGTACGCTTTGGCGCGCGACCCGTACCCGACTGGATCGCTGGGCGTGATGCGAATGACCGAGGTATAGTCTTCAACCGCCTTTTTATATTTTTGCTGTTGAAAGTAGATGTCACCTCTGCATTTAAAGAGCCAATAATTTTTGCCATTAATGGCAATGCCTTTGGAAAAGCTGTCAATCGCTTCATCAAAGCGCTTTTGTTGATAATAGACTTCACCGAGCATTTTGAAATATTCGTCGTTTGGTTTAAGCGCGATCGCCTGTTTTAGATCGGCAATCCCAGCCGGGTAATTGCCCAGGTTTATATAACAGTCCGCGCGCATGCGATAAATCCAATCTTGTTTTTGAGAAGAGTCAACCGTCATGGCCTTAGTGAAGTCGGCCAGTGCTAAATCATAGTGTTCACCACGCAATTGGTAGCGGCCGCGGATCGTATACAGGTAGCCTTTTTTCGGAGCCTGCTTAATGGCGTCACCGATTGTGCGCACCGCATCTTCGCGGTGTCCGCGTTTGAACAGCATCTCGGCGATTTCTTCATAGGTGGCCGCTTGTACGTTTGCACAAAACAACAAGCCGACCAAAATAGAAGAAGCAAAAAAACGAGTGACTGCGATCATTTGCGCCCGAAGACCTCGAGCTGAAATGCATCGGCAGGAGTAATTGTAATGCCCCGCCTGCGCACTTTTATGGAGGCAAGATCTTTGCGTGCTACTTTCCAGTTGAGAAGAATTGTCGCCAGCACGATCTTCATTTCGTATTGAGCAAAGGAAGCTCCGATGCAACGACGATTGCTGCCGCCGAATGGAAAGTACTCATACGGTGAGTATTGGCGTCCAAGAAAGCGCTCCGGGCGGAATTCTCGAGGTGAAGGAAAAATTGAAGACCGTTGATGTGTCAGGTAAATGCAGGGCATCAAATTTGTTTTCGCTTCAAACTCATACTTGCCGAGAGTGAATTTTTCTCTGGGCATACGAGTGAATGCCACTATCAACGAAGGTCTCATTCTCAGAGTCTCATCACAGACGGCAGTCAGGTACGGCAGTTTAAAAATGTCCATTGGGTCTGGTTTTTCACCGAGCGTTTCTAACTCGGCAATCAGTTTTGCCTTCACTTCCGGATTTTCATGAATGAAAAGCAGCGCCCAGGACATTGCCGCTGCCACCGTTTCGTGTCCTGAGATCAAAAGAGTGAGCAACTCATCTCTCAATTCCTGGTCGCTCATCGCCTGCCCTTCTTGATCGCGCGTCCGGACAAGCATGGAAAGAACATCGTAGCGCTCGCCTTCTTTAGCCTCTTTGGCCTGAGCGATCAACCTATAGACGAGATCGTCGATTGCTTTTTTCTCTTTCAGGTAATACCCCCAGGGACTAAAGGGCCCCAAGGCTATCTGCGCGGCCGGTGCGTTGGTCGAAACATGCCCGGCTAGCGACGTCAGCCAGTTCATAAACTTGGAAAAGCGCCGCTCCAGCTCCTGGGTTTCGGCGCTGTCTTTTGCTCCCACCACAGTGTCGATGATGATGCGCATCGAGAGTTGTTGCATGAATTCTCTTACTGAAAATGATCCACCGTTTTTAAATGCAGCCATTTCCTGATTGCAAATCGTGCCCATTCTTTCGCCATAAACTTGCAAGTGATCGCCGTAGAATAGGGGTTTTATGAGGGTTCTGTGTTTTCTATGCAGGGCACCGTCCAGAACCAAAAGAGAATTGTCTCCCACATAGTCTTGCATCGAAAGATGCCCCTCGCCGGAGTCGAAGTTTTTGACGTCCGCTGTGAAAAGCTGCTGTACAAGCGCCGGATCGCTGAATAAAATCATTGGTCTGTGGCGGCCGCCAGTGGCAATTTTGATCGTAAAAATATCGCCGTAGCGGGCGCTGCACTCGTCCAGAAAATCGAGTGGTTTGTAGACCCACCCGTGGTGCTGAACGAACCAAGGAGAACTAGGTCCTGGTGGCAAATTCATGTTGTCTGCCTTTGTCCCAGCTTTCCAGTTCGTCAGAATTCCAACCCTTCAAATAAGATTTGCGCAGGGCGAGCAATTCATCCAATTGCTCTTGCAGAAAGTTTTGCAGCTCCAGAGTAATTTCGCTGACAAGCTCACGATTGTTGGCCACCTCAGGCGGGTGGTTGAGATGTATGGGCTTGCCTATGTGTATCAGCCACCGTACCGGCAGAGGAATGCTGTTGGCGGGATAAGGCAGCCACGGATAGAAGTGCGTAAAGGCAAAATAGGGCATTCCGAAGAGATTGGCGAGCCACTTCGAATTGAAAACCATCGGATGCGATTCGGCATTGCCGATTGTGATCACCGGTATGATCGGTGATTGTGTTTCAATTGCCGCTCTCACGCATCCGGTGCGGCATTCTCCGATCTGGTATTTCTTGCTGAGCGGCATGCCCATGGCTCGCTCGCCGGCAGGGTAGATGCCGACCAGCTCCCCTTTGTCCAGGAGTTTGAGCGCGTTTGCATATGTGGCCCTCACCTCGCCCATCGAACTCATGATTTGGCGCAAGTGTTTATCCCAGTAAAAACAATCATGGACAAGAAATCGTACCAGGCGATTTTGTGGATGCAGATTGAGAACTGCATCGGTCAAAGTGAAAAGGTCCAGAGGCAGTGTGCCGTTGTGATTGCCTGCAATGATAGCGGCGCCATTGGCAGGGATATTTTCAATGCCGATTACTTTGGTCTTAAACCAGTCTTCTCTTAGAAAACGCAGGTAAAGTTCTGTCTTTGCAAAATAGTCAATGTCCAGACCGAATTCGTCCTGCTTTTCCTGATAGCGCTCGACAAAATGGGGGCAACGCGCTGCCAGGTCTGCTTTTGACTGCAAGAAGATCCGGCTCGCCCTTGTCACCTGGAAACCCTCCTTTAGAGGTGTTTGAAAGCCCTATTATATTGCTTGCGGCAATGCGGCGTCGCGCCTGCCTCTTCAGTTGATTTCATCAAAGTCTCTCAATTCAAGCACTTTCTCGCGTAAGAGGCTGATCGCTGCTTTGGAGTTTTGCGGCAGATCGGCAGTGGAAATTGGTTCTCCAATTCGCGCTTTGGCTCCGCCTCGGTAAAGTGGAGCGGCAATCAGAGTAAACAGATAGTCGAATGGCGGTGGTAATTTCGTCACTCTCGGGCCGGGCGTTTTGTTGTAACTGATGAACAGGGGCAAGATCTTGATTGGTCCACCAAACTTTTCCTCAGACTCTCTGGCAATGTGCACAATGCCTCTTTTGAAGGCGCGCGTGATTCCGTCCATATGCACCCAGCCTTCGGGGTAAATAATCAAAGTATTGCCCTGGGCCACCAGGTCACTAAAGCGCCACAGTGCTTGATCTTCCCACTTGTTCAAAATCTCTACAGGCACGACCCCGCAGCCTTTGAGCATATAGGCGCCCAGTCCGCCGGCGAAATGAAGGATGCCGATGGCGGACATTATGTAGACCTTTCTGTCCAGCAAACGCACAATCACCGAGCTGTCGGCATAATTTGTATGGTTGGCAATGACAATCAACGGTTCTGAGGCCGGGCAACGCTCCAGATTTTGGCGTCCTTCTACTTCAATGTTGCCGACTTGCCACCTGATTGTGGCGGTGGACATCCTGCGCAGAGCCTTTAAATCAGGCTCGGGCGGTATGTAGTCGGGCTTGTTGATTAGCTCGATTTGGCGGCGCGATTCCAGTCTAATTTGCCGCAATTTGTACGCCGTGAGAATGCAGGCGACGGCAACCAGTCCCTTGATCAACCAACCGGCAAAGCTCATGCTTTCAGTCATTCCTCGGCGCGGGCCAGTCCCCGAGTTTATCATGCTATGGCGGATTTCCGGTTCTGTAGTATGCTGTGATTCGAGTGCTTACTACCCTGAGGAGTTCCGGTTTGCGGGAACTTGCGCCCAGTAGATCGAAGACCAAGACCCGGCTCAAGATGGTTGAAGTAGCCTGCAATTTTTGCGGCTCTGTAGATCGCCAGCCTGTGACTGCGGGCATGGACTATGAATACGAAGTTTCCGACGACATTTTCCATCTGACCAAATGCCGAGATTGCGGTCTTGTCTATATGAACCCACGTCCGGATGTTTCGGAATTGCCGGTCCTCTATCCGCCGCATTACGCGCCATACAATGTCGAATCCGACTTCGACGCCTGCAGCCGGGACAGTCTTTACTATAAGTATCTCTACTGGCTAATTGGCACTGGCATCGGCTACTGGTTCAATCGCCTTTTGCCGGACAGAAAAACCATTTCAGTCATGGATATTGGCTGTGCAGACGGTCATTCACTGAATTGCATGAAGCTGGCTAAGTCTAAGGTTGTGGAAACCTTTGGCGTGGACATCTCGCAAAAGGCAGTGGACAGAGCCAGGGAAAACGGGCATACGGCCTATCACGGACGCTTTGAAGAGCTGGACCTGCCACATGCCGCCTTTGATGTCGTTTATGCCGGCCATGTGCTGGAGCATGTCGCCGATCCAGTGGCGTTTGCAGCCAAAGCTTTCGACGTTTTGAAACCAGGCGGTGTCTTTCTTCTCTTTACTCCAAATATTGGCTCAATCGACGCCAAGATTTTTCAAGACCGGCGCTGGGGACCATATTGTTTCCCGCGCCACTGGTATCTCTTCGACCGCCAGTCCATGAAACAACTGGCCACAAAAGTTGGCTTTGAAGTTGTGGCCATTCAGGATTTTCCAACCGGCTCGACCTGGCTTTATACAATGCACAGCGTCTTTAAATCCAATGCGACCCTCAGCCACCTGGCCGACAAATGGTTTCCGCTGGCCGGTTCCATGAAAGTGAATGCGTTCAATATATTCAGCAATGTCATTTTCACAACTCTCGATCTGACGATTTTGACTCTTACAGGTCAAACATCGAACATGGGCGTGGCGCTGCGCAAGCCGTACTGATCGGCTACATTCCGGCAGTTAAGCCGCCGTCTATGGGGATGGTCGCTCCGGAAACATAGCGGGCATCGTCTGAGCAAAGGAAAAGCACCACGGAAGCTACTTCTTCAGGCATGCCCACACGCATCATCGGGATATTGGCTCTCACAAATGCTTCCAGAACTTCCTCGCCGGATTTGCCTTTGCGGGCCCCGACTTCTTTGTTGAAACGCTCACATAGAGGTGTTCTTATGCATCCAGGGCAAATGCAATTGCAGCGCACACCGGCGTGTCCATAGTCCAGTGCAATTGATTTTGTCAGATGAATGATGCCGGCTTTTGAGGTGCTGTAGGCTGCATTTAAGCGGATGCCGCGCAAGCCGGCGTCGGATGCATTATTGATGATGACACCGAATCCGGTGCGGACCATGTGTTCGGCGGCCTGCCGTGCCACCATGAAGGTGCCCTTCAAGTTGGTGTCGATAACCTCGTCCCACTGACTGTCTGTGGTTTCCAAAAGAGGCGCCACAAATTCGCAACCGGCGTTGTTGAAGACAAAATCCAATCCGCCCAGCGACTTTATCGTTTCCTTGATGCTGTTTTCGACGACCGCCGATGAGGAAATATTGCCTTCAATGATCAGGCATTTACCGCCCAGGTCTTGGATTTGCTTGGCCGTGCCGTTGGCGCCTGCGGCGTCGATGTCGACTATTGCCACTGCCGCACCTTCGGCAGCAAAGGCTACTGCCGTGGCTCTGCCGATGCCGGAGCCACCACCTGTGATGTATGCTGTTTTACCTTTGAATCTCACGTCAGGTTAGCAATGGAATCTGCTTGCGGCCAGAGTTATTGTTCTTCGCCTTCTTTGGCCTGTTTGCTGACCATTTCAGTCAGCGACTCGATTATTACTTGATCGCTCCGGTGTTGCCAATCGAGCGCTTTCATCAAGTCTTCGCGCGACATGATGCCTTTGGCCAAAACCAGTTCACCAAACGGCATGCCTGATTTTTCTTGCTCTTTGATCAAGTCTTCCAATTGCTTGAGCGTGATTTTGCCATGCTTGAGAAGGATCTCACCGAGCTTTTCCGGGCGCGTGAGAATATCCCACTTCTGCTCGTCATTCATGTCTTCGAATTTTTGTTCGGATTGATCCTGTGGGTCCATGTGCATTCCTTTTATTGACACAGCGGGCAGGGACACCAATTTGCTCTTTAGAAGACTCTACGAGATTTTAGCAGAGCCTTCCAGCCCCAAATGTCAGCAGGTCAAATAACTAAGCTGTTTTGGGTTTGGGCTTGAGTCCACTTATCCCTCTCTTTTCGCGCCACATTACAAGCAGGCAGCTGGCATTGAAAATCGAGGAATAAGTTCCTGAGATGATCCCCAGGAGCATCGCCAGGACAAAGTCTCTGGTCGTCACCCCACCCAGGAAATAGAGCGCAGTCAGGGTGATGATTACTGTCAGTGAAGTATAGATAGAACGGGCGAGAGTCTGATTGACGCTGTCATTGGCGACGTGGCCGAAGTTCTTCTTGTACTCGGTACCGTCGGCATCAGTGGCTCTGCTGCCGACGTATTTGACGTTTTCTCTGACCCTGTCAAAGACGACGATAGTGTCGTGCACGGAAAAGCCGATTACGGTAAGGACAGCGGAGATGAACAAGCTGTCCACCTCGGTGCCCATGACCAGACCGAGAATGGCGAAGATACCGCACAGGGCTATGACGTCGTGGAAGAGGGCGCTGATGGCGCAGACGGCATAGTCGAATTGGAACCTATAGGAAATGTAGGCGACCATCATGCCGAAGGTTACGAAAAGCGCGATCAGACCGCTGGAAAGAAGCTCCGGCCCGACCGTGGCACTAACCTTATCGACTGAAAGGACCTTGAATTCTCCCAGTTTTGCCGTCAGATCGGCATCCAGTTTGCGTTTTTCAGATTCATCGTCGATTGCTTTGGTGCGCATGACGATCACTTCCTTGCCGGATATGAATGCCTGCTGCACTTGTGAGCCTTCAAAGCCGGATTCGTTGAGCACTGCTCTGACCGTGTCGAGCGGCGCCGGCTTATCAAATTGATATTGCAGGATGGAGCCGCCGGTAAAGTCGATGCCCGGCTTAAGTGGGGCATGGAATTTGGTCAAGCAAATGATCATGGCAATCATGCCAGGAATAAGAATCGCGCCTGAAATGCCCAGCCAGACCCATCTATATTTGACTAGATCTATATGTAAGACCTTCACAGCGCCTCCTTCTTAATTTCTGCTTCTTTGAAAATCTGCTGCTTCTTGATCTCGGTGCCTTTTTTGTCGTATTTGTGGCCGAACATGCCCAGGCTTTTTGGTATCAAGTGAAGCATCGCTCGTGTGGCAGTGATTGCGGTAAACATCGATACGGCCACACCGATGGCCAGCGTTACGGCGAATCCTTTAACGATGGATGTGCCGGCCAGCATCAAGACGCCGCAGGCGATCAAGCTGTTGACGTTGCTGTCGAAGATCGATGTAAATGCTCTGCCGAAGCCGTTTTCAATTGCCACGTACAGACCTCTGCCGTTATTCAATTCTTCTTTTGTACGTTCGAAAATCAGAATATTAGCATCCACCGCCATCCCGACTGACAGGATAAAACCGGCAATACCAGCCAATGTCAGAGTGACAGGAACAGCTTTGAAGATGGCTAGCGTGGTGATTGTATAAAGAACCAGTGCGATGTCGGCGATCAATCCGGGCAGTCCATAAATGAGGATCATGAAGACCATGACAGCAGCAATGCCGACGCCGCCGGCGACAAGACTCTTTTGAATGGAGTCCTGACCAAGCGTGGCGCCGACTGTTCTTTCTTCCAGGATTTTAATTGGCACAGGCAGTGCGCCGGCATTCAGTTTTACTGCCAGATCGATAGCCTGGTCTTTGCTGAAATTGCCCGTGATTTCGCCTGTGCCGCCTAGAATTGGCTCGCGCACATTGACGCCGCGATATTCTACAAGCGAGACGGGACGACCATCTGCTCCTCTGTCTGTGGGCTCGCCATCGAGAAAAATACCAATTTGTCTGCCGACCAGGCGGGAAGTCATGTCGCCGAATTTTTTTGCACCTTCCGGTTTGAATTCAAAAGAAACGCGCCATAAACCACCTGACACCATGGGCGATCCCTGGGCATGCTTGAAGTCGGCTCCGGTCAAGCCGGTTTCTTTCCAGACAGGCCCGCCGTTTGGTCCGATCATCGGGCGACCCGATTCTTCGTATCCCATCTCTTTAAATTCAAGCAACGCAGTTGTGCCGATGCGATCTTTGGCCTGCTGCGGGTCTTTGATACCCGGCATTTCAACGATCAAGCGGTCTTTTCCGGAGCGTTGCACCAGAGTTTCAGATACGCCCAGGCTGTTGATGCGGTTGTTGATCACAGTCTCGACGCCGTTCATTACTTGCGGGTTGATTTCCGGGACCAGCTTGCTGGGCATGGCCTGCAGCAAAAGTTGGCTGCCGCCGCGCAAATCGAGCCCGAGTTTGAGCGTTGTGAAAAGCACATGACCGTTGTAGTGCCTGATGATTTGCATGTTGTTTGCCATCTGCGCATTTTCTGTCGTGCGCTTGTACAAATCTTCTTTTTCGTACTCGTTCATTTTGGCGAAGCCGGGAGTGGCTTCGACGCGCTTGTTCACTTCGATCTTCAGCTCGTCGGGCGTCATGGACGCCATCTTTTGCCAATCGGCAACGACTGCTGCGGGTTCGACTTGAAAGAGGGTGGTGAGCGACCAGATCAAAACACCGATGATGGCGAATGGCTTCCAGTCCTTGAAAAATGAGCCGGAGCTAACTTGCGGCTTCGACGGAGATAGCATCGATTGAGACTTTCCTTGACTTATAACCGGCAAATTATACGGTTGACCAAGGTGTTGTGTCCCTCAGACTGTCTTATGTCTAAAGTATCTTTCCGTTCAAAGGCATTTTTAGTTATCAAGTCACATGCTCAGGCGGTTAGACCGAGCAGACCCTGTCGCCGCCGCGCTGCATCGCCATCTCAAGGGCTTGAATAGAGCGGGCCACCAGCTCGTCATGCTCGCGAGCATGGGCCGGAAATGCGGCCAAGCCGACCGATGCGGTTACTTTCAAGTTGTGCCAGTTGTGAGTGATCGCTTGCGAGCCGATGCGCTGCCTGATGCGCTCAGCAACAATTTGAGCGCCCGATGAATTGGTTTCCGGAAAAATAATTGCAAATTCCTCGGCGCTGTAACGGGCCGGAATATCGACGTCTCTGACAGCTCCTTGCAAGACTCCGCCCAGTACTTTGAGCACAGCATCGGATGTGAGTGCTCCGTATTGTCTGGAAATGTCCTTAAAGTTGTCTATAGTGACCATGCAAAGAGCGACCGGGCGTTTGTAACGCTTGGCCCGCTTGAGCTCTTCCTTAATCTCTTTGAGGAATGTTCTGGAGTTGTAAAGCTCGGTCAGGGTGTCGAGTAAGGCCAGGCGCTCGATTTCTTCGCCCTTGACCATGCTCATTTTGTTCTCTGTGGTGGTTAAAAGCGAGCGCTGCTCGAGCTCTTTCACCCTTTCCAAAACCTGGCTGTCCATATAAGAACGATTGCCAAGCTGTTTGAGACGATTAGGATTGTCGAGAACCCGACAAAACATGCATGTTCTGCCGCTGCATATGTGATCCTGGCGTCTTTCCATGGTGTTGGACCTTCCTGACTGGGCCTGACTAAGGCGCTTGGCTAGTGGTTCTATATATCTTTGAGGCGGGCAGCTAAGGGCTACTTTCCCTCTAGAGGATTTAGCAAAACCCTGAACTAAAGTATAGATGAATTTCAGGCTCGTGTGCGTGCAGCCTGACTATGCCGGAGGCTCTCGACCGGCAACGGACAATCGGCAAACCGGCAATTCGGCAAGTCGGTTCCTTTGGGGCACTGCGCATAGGATTGCACACTGATCGACCGGATATTTTTGTCGCTGAGAATGTCGTCCTTGGTCAGACTGTTAGTAGCCGGCTGTACATTGGCCCGGGCATGTTTTTTGCCGCAGTGGCGCCGGCAAAAGTTTGCCAGAGCAGGCAGAAGCAGGCAAAAACAAGAATGTGTTTGATTAAAGGCACCACCTAGTTGCGATTTAGTTTGCCTTCCGAAACGACAAACTGTCCGTCCACAAGCAGGTCTCTGAGGCGAGCGCCTCCGGACATGACAAGACTGTAGGGGCAAGCCTGCTGTTTTTCCGCTTCGCTAAGCGGCGTGGGCGGTAGAGCAAAAACGGCAATATCGGCTCTTTTGCCGGATTGCAAACTGCCGATTAAGTGATCCATTTTAAGAGCAATGGCTGCCTCCATCGTCATTGCTTCCACCATCTGTCTTGCCGTGGGGGCCTGTTTATCATGGTCCTTTGCCTCTATGCGGTGGGCATGAAATGCAAATTGGGCCTCAGCCAAAAGATTCAAATCGTCATTGGAAGCAAGGCTGTCTGTGCCCAGAGCCACTGTCAATCCGTGTTCGATCATACTTGCCAATGGCGCCAAGCCATTTTTAAGGCGAGCGTTGGAGCGCGGGCAATGGGCGATTTTTACTTTGAATTCGGCCAGTGTGCTCAAGTCCTCGGCGTCGACATGAACGGCGTGGGCGGCGATCAGCGATTCATTTAATAGACCGTAATTCTTCAAATGTTTGACCGGTGACAAACCGCGTCCGGCCCAGCGCGGTTTTAGTTTTTCCGATTCATTGTCTACACCCATGGAGAAGGACAAAAAGTCATGCACAATTTGGTTGCTTGCCGACAGCCACTGGCATTCCGGCTCGGATTCGGCCAGATGGGCCAATACAGGCAAATTGAACTTCTTTGCCCAGTCGGCGGCCTTCAGCCAGAGAGAGGGGCACACCGTATATGGTGCATGGGGAGAAACCGTGAGGGTGATGGTTTGATTTTCCAGAGCCGCTTTCAAAGCCGGAAAGTCACATTCATACAGGCTTTCGAAACGACCGAGCCAGGCAGTCCAGGTGGCATCCGAGTCGGCGTCCGATAGTCCAAATACTTCCAATCCGACCACACCTCTGAGACCTACCTGGGCTAGAGCTTTGGCTGCTTGTCCGGAATAAGAAGAATCGACCACGGTGCTTGTCCCTGTGCAGGCAGCCAGGCGGGCGCCATAGAGGGCCGATTGAAACCAGCGCTCTGCATCCCATTGGCGAGAACGAGTGACGAGCGCTTCAATCCACTGAAAAAACGGCAGGTCGGTCGCGAAAGCACGCAATGCCGAATAATCCAGATGCGTGTGCATGTTGATCAAACCGGGCATGATTACGGCTTCTTTATAATCTTCCGCCGGTTGAATATCGCGATTTTTGTAGACAGTATTGAACTGGGGGCGGCTGTATACAGCCTCAATTATTCCCTCATCAATAACCACGACGGCGTCGTAGATCGGCTCTCCAACGACCGGTATGGCCCATCTGGCCGCCAGGCAGTGTTTTACACCCATGATTCCGTCTTTCTCACTTGCTCCTGAAAACCTGGCAGGAGCGCTACTTCTTGTAGTAATATTATCTCTTCGGTCGCTGGCAGCGCACGCCTTGCGCTGGCAAGGCAGTCGACAGGTGCGTGTGTCTCAGAAATGCGGCGCCGTGCTCAATCCTCCGGCGGCTCTCTTTGGGGAGCTTTTCGGATGATTTTCTGCTCGAGTGAACGCTTGAATGAATGCTTGAATGAGAGTTTCAACCAACTTTGCGTAAGTCTTTGTCAGATGGATGGTGAACTGGCGTGAAAATCAGCTATGACGAGCTTAAGACCTTACCGTACGGGCGTCTTGATTTTTCATTCAATGAAAATCTGGCCGGTCTGGATGCGGTCAAGCCTGTGGTGGGTGAATTGACGGCATCAATTTCGGCGGCCGGTATGAGGCTGTCAGGCACAGTTAAAACGCTCTTAAAGCTCTCCTGTCACCGTTGCCTTAAACCCTATTTTCAAGCGCTGGCAGTTGATATAGATGAGCGCTTTGTTAATTTGGTCGAGTATGCAGACTATGCCGGCGCTGAAACCAAAGAGCGAGAGCTGCAAAAAGACGACTTTTTTGAGTATCTTCCGGAAGATGGCTTGCTTGACATCAGTGATGTTGTGTATCAAGCTGTTACATTGGCCACCCCGACCTTCTGCTTTTGCGGAGAAGAGTGTCCGGGACTTCCTGAGAAGGAAGCCCGTACTGGCGCGGGTTCCGGGGTATCAACCGGAGTTGTGGCTGCTTCTTGCGAGGCCAATTCAGAAACATTAGACGAAAATTCAATTGATCCACGATGGAAGAACTTAAAGACTCTATTTCCAAAGAGTAATTCTGGCGAAGAGTCGTAGATAATAGTCAATCCGCCAAGGCATGGAGGTCACATAGAGCTATGGCTCAGCCAAAGAAGAAAACGTCGCACCAGAAGCAGCATCAAAGAAGAGCTCACTGGAAGGCAGAAGAAATCAATATCGCCAAATGCAGCAACTGCAGCGCGCCCGCGCGTTCGCACCAAATCTGCATCGTCTGTGGATATTATGGCGGTCGCCCGGCGCGCCGTCGTGACAACGTAGTCACCGATTAGTTTTTGAGACGAGAGTTGACCGGGTTTACTGGGAGTCGCAAATGATTCGCATTGCAGTGGACGCCATGGGTGGGGACTATGCCCCTCGCGAGGTCGTCCACGGTTCTGTAATTGGCGCGCGCGAATACGGCGTTGCTGTGCAATTGGTCGGACCGCCTGATGCGATTGAAAAAGAGCTGACGCGGCACGACCATTCCGGGCTCGATATCTCGATTGTGCCAGCCTCTGAAGTCGTGGCCATGGACGAAAAACCTGGCCGCGCCATTGTCAAAAAGAAAGATTCATCAATAGTTGTTGCCACCAAGCTCGTCTCCGACGGCAAGGCCGATGCGCTGGTAGCGGCAGGATCCACAGGAGCAGCAGCGGTCGCCGCTCAGTTGGGGCTAGGACGTATAGCCAACGTGGACCGCTCGGCCATTTGTTGCACCATGCCTGCGACCACCGGCAAGTGCTTGCTTGTAGATGTGGGCGCCAATGTTGATTGCACGCCTTTTCAATTGAATCAATTTGCAGTCATGGGCTCGATTGTTTCGGCTGGATTGTTCGGCAAGAAAAACCCGACTGTCGGTCTGCTCAATATCGGCACCGAAGAAACCAAGGGCAACGAACTTGTGCAGGAAGCCTACAAACTTTTAAAACAGCAGTCTGGCATCAACTTCATAGGATTTGTCGAAGGGCGAGACTTTCCGCTTGGTCGCGTTGACGTAACCGTAACCGACGGCTTCACCGGCAATATCGCCTTGAAGACTGCAGAAGGAATCGCCAATATGTGCGCGATCATGTTGAAGCAAGAATTGCTCAAATCGACGCGCACTAAATTGGGTGCTGTCGTTATCCAGCCGGCTCTGGAAGGTTTGAAAAATCGCGTCGATCATAATGTCTTTGGGGGCGCGCTTCTGGTCGGCGTCAAGGGTGTATGCGTGATCGCCCACGGTGGCTCGAAACACACAGCCATCAAAAACGCCATTCGTGTAGCGAAGGATATGGTTGCAGCTGATATCGTCAAAAAGATTGAAAACAGCTTCAGCATGGCCGGCGCTGGGAGCAAGTCTTGAAGTTTGCACATGGCGCTCGACTGATTGGAGTCGGCGCAGGTTTGCCGTCGGCTGTGGTCACGAATTTTGACCTCGAAAAACTCGTCGATACTTCAGACGAGTGGATCAAAACACGCACCGGCATCTCTGAAAGGCGCATCGCTTCCGACGAAGAGACAACCAGCCAATTGGCAATCGCGGCGGCAAAAGACGCAATTGGTTTTGCCGGTATCGAGCCAAATGAAATTGAACTTGTCGTAGTGGCGACATCGACGCCCGATAATTTATATCCTTCTACGGCCTGCATGGTACAGGCGGCGGTCGGCGCCAAAAGGGCGGCCGCGTTCGATATGGAGGCCGCTTGTAC
Source organism: uncultured Candidatus Obscuribacterales bacterium (assembly GCA_964531315.1). GTDB lineage: Bacteria > Cyanobacteriota > Vampirovibrionia > Obscuribacterales > Obscuribacteraceae > QKMZ01. The sequence continues at coordinate 45,647 of CAZHEZ010000028.1, forward strand.
GGGCATTGTTTATGCGCTGGCAGTCGCTCAACAGTTCATCGGATCCGGAACTTTTAAATGCGCGCTCGTCATTGGCGTCGACATTCACTCGCGTTTTCTCAACTGGGCGGATCGAAACACCTGCATCCTTTTTGGTGATGGCGCGGGCGCTTTCATATTGAAAGCCGATGAAAAACAAAACGAAATGCTGGGGACTTATTTACGCGCCGACGGATCGGGCGGACATTTATTGCACATTCCCAACACCGGTTCTGCCTATCCACATGCCGGCGTGGTTCCACCCCAAGCTACGCATGGATTCCTGGAAATGAACGGCAAGGCCATCTATGAATTTGCAGTCAACGCGGTACCGGAGGCGGTGCGCGCTGCTTGCACGGATGCAGGCATTGGTGTTGAAGATGTCGATTTCTTGATTCCACACCAGGCCAATATGCGTATCATCAAGTCAGCTGCAGAGCGGCTGGGCATGGGTCCTGAGAAAATAATCAGCAACGTCAATGAAATGGGCAACACCTCGGCCGCTTCGATTCCTCTGGCAATGTGGGCGGCAATTAGAAAAGGCCAAATAAGCGAAGGTTCTACTTGTGCACTTGTCGGCTTCGGCGGCGGGCTCACCTGGGGTGCTGCAATCGTCAAATGGACGGCAGTCGATCAACGCAAATCGGCAAGCGATCAAATTTCGACCAAGAAAACGGCCGAAGCATCGAAGAGCTAGAAAACCGAACCCACTAATTGGGTTTGATAGAAGGAGAAAGCAAATGAGTAAGTTGGCATGCATCTTCCCGGGACAGGGCTCTCAGGCAGTGGGCATGGGCAAAGATCTGGCGGAGAAATTTCCGGATGCGAAAAAACTCTTTGCCGAAATCGATGAAATTGCCGGACGCCCGCTCAGCCAATTGTGTTTTGATGGACCGGACAGCGAGCTGAAGCGGACCATAAATACGCAGCCGACTATCCTTTCTGTTTCAATGGTGGCATGGCGCTGTTATGAACTTGAGGGCGGACCCAAGCCTGCATATGTGGCCGGGCACAGCCTCGGCGAATTCAGCGCTCTCTATGCGGCCAATGCTTTAGATCTAAAAGCAGCAGTAAAACTTGTCGACAAGCGTTCGCAACTTATGGAAGCCTGTCCGAAGGGGGCCATGTCTGCCGTTATTGGCATGGCTGCTGAAAGTTTGGAACAGATTACCAAGGAAGTATCGCAAACTCTCGGTGAGCCAAAAGTTGTCATCGTCGCCAATTTCAACACTAAAGAACAACTGGTCATCTCCGGTCACCCAGATGCGGTTGCCGAAGCCGGCGCTAAGGCAAAAGCGCATGGCGCTAAAGTAATCCCGCTTCCGGTCGGTGGCGCATTTCACTCGCCGCTCATGAAAGTGGCTGCAGAGGAATTTTCCAATCTGGTTAAAACCATCGACATTCACGATACAGCTATTCCGGTTGTGCAAAACGTTGATGCCAGGCCGGAAACGAAAGGCGATTTGCTGAAAGAGAAGCTCTCGCGCCAAATGCCCAGTTCTGTACGCTGGTGTGAAACCATCGAGTTTATGCTCTCTCAAGGCGTGGACCGGTTTGTAGAGATCGGACCCGGCAAGGCCCTGTCCGGTATGGTCAAGAAAATCGACCGTTCGGCGGCAGTATTTAATATTTCCGATGGGCAAACTTTGGCCGAAACGCTTGCCGCTTTAAAGCAGACGGCCGGCGTGTAGAGCTGCAGCCTTTCAATCACCGTTAAGGGTGATAGTGAAAAACCTGCCGGTGGTACATATTAGAATAGGTAACTGCACGTATTTTCTGTGTTTTTGTGCTCAACAGCCTCTGCGCCTGTGTCGAGAGACATTGAGTCAGCAATCTTTACTCAGGTTCGCAAAATATGAGAGCTGTGTCGAGAACATCGGCGAAATCGCGTCGCCGGTCAGGCCAGGGTATTACCGAGTATGCGGCTATACTCGCTTTTGTGGCATTGCTAGTAGCGTTGGTGTTCGCATTTGCGCCGTCTTCGCTTTCCGGTGCCATTTCAGCTGCGTTTTCGTGCGTGGTTAGCGAGATCAACAACATGTCTGCTGCTGCCGGGAGTGCTTCCTGATTTAAATGCCTTGAGGGCGGAGCGATTGAGGATGGTACTATTTGCAGTGCCGCAGTCTTGTCTGGAGATTAGCGGCAGACGGCCTTCTCTTCTGACTTAGCTTCAGCGAGAACTTCTTCCACTGTTTTCCGCATGACGATGGTGCGTTTAGCCAACTCCTGGAAGAACGGCATGTGAGGTACGCATACTTCCGGTGGCAGCGTTCCGCGCTCCATGATGGCGCCCGACAAAAGCATGTCGGCAACGATGGCCGGCGGCACGCCGGTATCAAGAGCACCACAAGACATTGCCCATTTTTTATGGGCAAGAACGGTGGTTTCCAGGGTGACGCAAGTTGGCTGTTGATTGCGCATCCCTTTGACTTCGACGCGCACCACTTCAGCATCGTCGGGTGGCTGATTGGATTGGGGGAAACGTTCAATCAAATGGCTGAGAACCTTTCTGGGCGTGAATTTGCCTTCGCCAATTTCAATCTTTTCGTTGGCACCAAAACCGAGGTCGACAAGCAGTTTTAAGCGCTCGTGAAATTCGGTAGGCAAGCCCAGTCTGAAGGTTACGTCAGTGCAACCTTTGTGTTCATATGTTTTCGGCAATGTCAAAACTTCAGAGTGCAAGGTGAGAATCGCTCTGCATGCTCCGACCGGTTCGGGAAATTGCACCATTTTTTCACCGGACATGGGAGGTTTGGCGCGAAACTGGCCGTCTTCGAAAACCATCGGCTCTTTGGTGTATTCATCGAGAATTGTGTCAATCGCATAGGGCGGTTGCAGCGGATGGTCGGTTTTGACGAAGTCGATGCATCCGACGGTAATATCAATCGATTTGACATCGTCCAAATCACCGGCGCCGGCGGCGGCCATGATATTGGTCATTCCTGGCGCTGCGCCCATGCCCAGAATCGCTACCAGGCCTTTGGATCTGAACTGGTCGTTCAATTCCAATTGCTGTTTGGTGACATGGAAAAGTCCGCCCAGATCCATGTAGTGGCAGCTGGCTGCAAGCGCCGCTTTCATCACGTCGACGTTGAAGTAATAAGGCGTGGAGTTGATGACAAGAAATGCATCCTGAAGCACTTTGGCGAGCGATGCCGGGTCTTTCAAGTCGGCGAATGCCGCTTCCAGCTTCTTGCTTTTGAGACTGTTCTTGAGCTCCTCTGCTTTCTTCTGGTTGAAGTCTGCAATTACAATCGTGTCGAATTTGCTGAATTCAGCCAGGTCGCGAACGATTACTTGTCCCATCGCTCCGGCGCCGCCCAGAACTACGATTTTTTTCATGAGCTCACATATCCTATTTATTCGGTTTGTTGAGATGGATTCCGATGCACAAGGCTATGCCGCCTGGGCAAAAATGACGACAGTCTGTAAGACCGCCTGCCCGAGTGCACGCCGGTGAACAAGTGTAGCAAAAGATTTCAGACCGTTTGGGTCTTTCCTTGCTGCTGGCTATGTCTATTTATTGATATGGAGTTTCTTGAGCAGATCGGTAAATCTGGTAGATCCAGTAAATCTGGCGAATCTAGTACTTTCCACCGTTGGTTGCTGAACCACTGCCATTGGCTGTGTCGTCACCGTAGGACGCCATTCCATTGCCGCCCGGGATATAAGGGGTCAATTTGGGTCCGTTGCTGCCGCTGCGATAGCCGCCCCTCTGGAGCACAGTGCCTGGCACGTAATATTGAGCAGCTTGATGCCCTAAGTCCGAGCGTATTTGATCGCCTGGTTGAGAGACATTGGCACCCCATTTTGAGACAGGTACTTGCGGTCCGCCTTTCTTTTCAATCCGTTGAGGTGTGTAGAAGTTGTCGCCTGGAGTCTGAATGTTAGCGCCCCACGGTACTTTAGGGAGCAAGGGGTTGGCCTGTGCACCACCCACCTGCAGTCCTTGAGCAGTCTTACTGAGAGTACCGTTGCTGATGTAAGAGCCGGAAGGGTCCATCAGACCAATCTGGTTCTGGTTGCAAACACGGGCAGTGCCGTTTCCGTAGTGGAAGTTGTAGCTGCTGTTTTGGGCTAAAGCAGGTGAAACTAGTGCGGCGCAAAGTATTGCAGCGCCGGCAGTAAGGAGGGTTTTTTTCATATGTTTAGTAAAGT
>CAZHEZ010000029.1:0-18695 GCA_964531315.1 uncultured Candidatus Obscuribacterales bacterium
GGTTGCAACCGCCGCCGGCTGTGCAAGGACTGGATGAATCCGGGCGTGTGATGTACACCTACAGCTTTTGGAAAACCCTTTCTCCACTCGTATCACTAGGCGTGCTGGTGGTTCCACCCAGCTTGATTGCTCCTTTTGAACGAGCAAAATTCTTCAACGACAGAACCTTTCCGACCGTGGATCATTATGCGCTTACTGAAATAATCGCCGATGGACACCTGGACCTGCATATCAAGAAAACCGGCAAAATTTTTCAAGCCAGACGACAAAAATTGATTTATGCACTCTCCCAGCAGTTTCGTAATCAGATTCAAATCCCCAGAGCATCAGGCGGCTTGCACACAATGGTGCAATTCAAACTGCAGCGCACCGACGCAGAAATTATGGTGGCAGCACGACAAGCCGGTCTGCCTCTTATTTCAACAGCCTATTCGTACATAAAAAACCCGAAGCAAGGTGAATTCTTGATTCCCTTTTCAATCATGGAAGACGACAAGATTGAAAACGCCGTCAACCGATTCGCCCTCCGGCTGATCGGCTACACAGGTTATTAAATCCGTTATTAAACAAGAACCCGGCGGAAAAGCTGGTCGAGGCGCTTGGATGCCTGTTTCGATGCTTCTAAAACTTCTTCGTGCCCGCCCATCGGCTCGTCTTCGCGCCAGACATTGGTGACCACAGAAACCGCAGCAGCGATAGTGTTCGTGCCTTCCACCGCCAGCAATTCGGGGACTGTGGACATACCGACGGCATCGCCCTTGAGACGGCGCAGCATCTCAATTTCAGCCATCGTTTCGTAGTTTGGTCCACCGACTGCGCAATAGGTGCCTTTTCTCAGAGGGCGAAAGCCGGCATCTTCTTTTGCCAACTGTTCCCCAACTTTCAAGAGTTCATCAGTGAGCGCATTTGCGCAATTAGTTGTCGCCTTCTCAATGGCAGGCAGTCCGCCTGTTTTGGCGTATTCCGGATTGAGATGGTCACGATAGCCGGTTAGAACCATCAAGTCTCCCACATGATATTGGCAATTCAAGCCGCCGGCGGCATTGGTGAGCAGCAATTTCTCAATTCCCCAGAGGGCGACCGCGCGCGCCGCCAGGGTGACGACCGACCAGTCATGACCTTCGTAGAGATGGAAGCGACCGCGGAAAACAGCAACCAGAGGCGCCTCAGCTGCTTCGCTCATACGACCGACAGTGACTGCTCCGGAGTGTCCATGCACGCTGGGCGCAATGCCGAAAACTTCTTGAAAGGGAAAAGATTGACTGTCCGCCAATCCTTCCAAAACGCTGACGCCGGAACCGAGAACTACAGCAGCCGACGGTACGCCTTTCACTTTTTCTTTGAGGAAAGCCACTGCATTTTCGACTCTATCCACAACTGTCTGACTCATTTCACCCTCGCTTTTTCGAGAAATCGCTGGAAAAACTCAATTAAATTCGGCAATTGCCGAAAGGATGTCGGCGCTCAATGTCTTGCCTTCAGGACAGACAATGGCAAGCACGTTTTTCTTGGCGTGCGCGGCAACGATCATCGTGTGCACGACATTTTTGCAAAACGCTTCTGCACCCATAGTTTTTATCAACGCCAATTCTTTGTCGCCGGTTTTGACTTCGTGTTTCAAACCTGCCACTACGACCCTTTTGAGCGACTGCAGAGCTTTGGGCAAACGCTCGTTTTCAAAAATATAAATGCCGTTTACGACCGGAAAACGCTCGCCAATAGGATTATTGGGCCCGGCCAGCGGGCTTGTGCCGGTCAAATTCAAATGATCGCTGACAATTGCCGGTTCGCTCAAACCAATGGCGTAGTCAATCACCACTAAGTCTCCGCCGGTGCCGTCCTTTCTAATTTCCGCTACAACTTGATCGTCAAAGCGATCGTGTTTTTGAAAACCCTTAGCCTGACCGGTGAAATCGATTAGTTTTTTGGCTGTCACTTTCTAACACTCCTCAAGTTTTTCGGTTTGAAGCCGCGCTCTCTATACTCTGGCACCCTGTCCTTCCAGGACGGAAACGCCAAGACCACTCCACTTAATGTTCATCCAGTCGGCAATCGTAGCCGCCATATCAACAAAGCCGTCACGCGTTCCCACATTGGCCTTTAAGTTTTCCATTGGCTTATTGCCTTCTACAAAGGCCGGCGAATAACCGATGAATGGCACAAATTCGCGGGTGTGATCGGTACCGGGAGCGGTCGGGTCATTGCCGTGATCGGAAGAGATGATGAGCAGATCTTCTCGACGCATGGCTTTGACGATACGGTCCAGCCAACTGTCGATTTCCACAAGCGCCTTGCCATAGCCGGCAATGTCGCGTCTGTGACCGTACAGCGAGTCGGTGTCGACCAGGTTTGTAAAAATCATCTGCACCTGATCGGGCATGCCGGCGGCCAGTTTATAACCACTCAAATCGGTATTACCGGCAATTGCATCCAGTGTCAGTTGCAAACCTTCGGCATTGGTGCCGGTATGTTTAGCATGACTGAGTCCGTGTTTGACAAAGATGTCTTCGATTTTGCCTATTCCGTAAACGCCAATTTTCTCTGCCAGCAGAGTATCCAGAAGTGTCTTTTTGGGCGGGGGAACAGCATAGTCACGGCGGTCACCGCCCAGTCTTGTGTAATTGCCCTTTGTGCCCTTAAACGGGCGAGCAATGACGCGCCCCACCCGGTGCGGTCCATCCAGGAGTTGCCTTGCCGTTTCGCACCAGCGGTAAAGCGTGGGAAGATCGGTTGTTTCAATATTGGTGGCGATTTGAAAGACACTGTCACCCGAGGTATAGACAATCGGGTAGCCCGTTTTCTTGTGTTCCTCACCAAGCTCTTCGAGAATTTCAGTTCCCGACGCCGGCTTGTTGCCGAGAATACCTTTGCAGCCGGATGCTTTGATGAAAGAGTCGATCAAGTCTTGTGGAAAGCCCTGCGGGTAAAGCGGAAAAGCTTGCTCGCTGACCACTCCCATCATCTCCCAGTGCCCGGTCTGAGTGTCTTTGCCATTGGAAGATTCTTCAAGCTTGCCGAAGCGAGCAAAGCACTGGTCGAGTTGCTTAACACCGTCGATAGCAGTGATATTGCCCAGTCCCAGTTTTTCCATTGTCGGTAATTTCAATCCGCCTAAACGGTTGGCGGTGTTGGCCAGGGTATTGCAGCTCGCCGAATCACCAAATGCCTCCGCATCGGGAGCGGCGCCAATTCCGCAGCCGTCGATTACCAGCACAATTGCGCGTCTCGCGTTTTCTTTCATGTTTGCCGACCTTTGTGAATTCGCCCGGCGCTGACAAAAGAAGCAGTGCCGGACAATAGCGAGCCCATATATTAAGGCTTTTTGGTCGGAGCTGATCGAGGCTTTTGTGGGAAACCTTTCAGCCAAATTACTGTTAGAGAAAGCCAATTAAGAAAGTAACCGCCAAAATGTGCGCCTGGCCCTTCAGCTTTCAATCGTTCGCAGCATTAGCGCAGCAAGCTGGAAGCCAGGCCAGATTGGGCGGTCGGGCAGTGCCAATTGTAAAGGACCGACCGTGTTTTCCACACTGAAGCGACAAGAAGAACCAAAAGTGCCGTTGAGTTGGCATCTGTGCCTTTGCTAGTTTCAGAGTACTTCTGTTTCTTTATCTCAAGACCTGGTCCAATTTTCCTTCAAAGAAAGCGCGCCCTTGCCACCTTTCTAGCTTCTTTTCTTTTCGCGAAAGCGAGAGGTTGAGACGCGGGTTATTTAATCAGGAAGCCGGAAGTTTGCTCACTGAGCGGTAGGCTCGGCTGACGCAATGAAAATCATCTACCAAAAAACGGAGCAGAGACGAATTCACGCACGTGCGGGCAAGCGCATGGACGGGTTAATCGTCGCTCCCAAAAAGAAGAGGTCAATATGAAAAAGCTCGCAATTGCTTTCGCTATCGTGCTTTCCTTGGTCGGCTTCGCCTCGACGGCAAGCGCTCAGGGTTACCGCGGTCATGGCGGTCACAACGGTCGTGGCGGCGTGGGAATCTCCATCAACACGGGTCATCGCGGTGTCGGCGTCGGCATTTATGTCGGCGGCGGCTATCCCGGCGGTTACCGTCACGGTGGTGACATTTACTCGCATTACCCGCGCGGTCGTGCGTACGGCTACCCTGTCTTCCGCGGCGGCCGTTACTTCTACGACGATCGGTACTACGACAACTACCCGGACGCCATCACGGTGACCGTGTACGAGTACCGCCAGGTTCGTGGATACTACGGCTGGGAAAACGTCGAAGTTCCGGTTCGCGTCGTCGCGTACTGGGACAGCTATTACGGTGCCTATGTGTACCGCGACAGCTACGGACGTCAGCACGTCATCGACTGAGCTGACACTCGCGCCGAACAGAGACCTTTAGCTGAAGTCTGCATCTGTCTTTGAGGCGGGTCAGGCCAGAGGCTGAAGTAAGTTCGGAGAGAGAGGGCGCCTTGCGGGGCGTCTTCTCTCTTTTTTCATGGCAATTCTATGATACACAATAGTATCTCTTCGGTGAGTCAAAGGGGTGGCTTCAGGTTCCAATTTGCAAAGTTTAAACCCTCAACTGGCCGGCGTTTCACCTGCTTTTTAATAAGCAAGTATCGGAGCTGCGCCACCTGCGCTAGTTAGTGTATATAATGATAGTAGAACCTAGCCTGGAGTCGTTTCATGTCTCAAGTCGATATGCTATCCATCAACGCTGTGGCAGCCAAATTGGGGCTTTCAGTTCACCAGTTGAGACGCTGGGAGTTAATGTTCGGACTGGAGATTAAGCGCGGTCGCGGTCAGCAAAGGCAATACCGTGCCGAAGACATGTCGGTTCTCGAGCGCATCAAAGAGCTTGTCGAGCAAGGCTGGCCGACCTCTCAAATTCGCCCTCAGCTGGAAGCGGAAGGGCTGGTGACGCCAAAGTTGATCGGCATGCCGCCGCCGCCCGGAAACCCGGAAGTACTGTCGGAAGCTTTGATTGGTTTCCGGAATTTCACCGAGCGCCGCTTCATTGAAATCTCCAAACAGATTGATGAATTAAGACAGTTGCTCATTTCAATTACCCTCAAACAAGAATTGCAGGGCGAATCTACATCGCCCTGGCAGCCGGTTCAGCGCGAGTTTGCGCCAGAACCAAAGCCGATGCCTGCGCAGGAAATCTCAATCGGTCCGGACTTTTCGGCCGGACCGCCGGTGGAATTCACTCCGCCGCCGCCTCCTCCGCAAAGAACTTCGATCATAGGTGCACCGGCTCCCCCTAAGGAATCCACTTTCGAAATCGGCCCGTCCTCATCAGCTTTGCCCACACCCAGCTTCGGCAGCGTCCCTTCCGCTCCGGCCGAGCGCCGCAGCATCATCGGCGAGCCCACTTTGCCCGTGTCACCACTGGCACCCACGCCATCCATAGGCATGAGCGAAGCAGAGGCCGATGCCCTTCTCGAGGACGAAGAATTAGATGAAGAACTGCTCGACGAAGAAGCACCGATAGTGCACACGCCGCCTGCACCGCCTCAGCCGTCACAAGTGAGCGCCTTGAGTGATTCGCTTCTGGATGACGACCTGGATGAGGACGAAGAGGAGAAAGAGGAAGAAGAAGAACCAATTGAGCCTCCGGCCGCCCCCACCATCACCCCTGTAGTCAGCGCCGCATCCAGTAGCTTCTCTCCGGTGTCAGGAGAGGCTCCCGTGCCGCCTCAGCCGCCCACTGATCCGTTCAAATCGTCTCCATTTTTGGCCAATCCAACACCGACTGCCGACTTGCCAAAACCGCCCGATCCGTTCACTTCCGAACCGCCGCCTGCGCCCGAGCCGGCATCCTTTGCTCCTCAACAGCCATCTTTGACTCCTGCTTCGGCCAGCGACATGTTCTCTTCGGTGATTCAATCGGTCAATGATGCCGCCGCTCGAGAAGCGGCGCCGGAGCCGCCTCAGCCTCCCAAACCGGCAGAGACGGAAGTGCCGAATTTTATGTCTTCGCAACCGGCAGCGCCACCGCCTCCAGTACCGCCTCAGGCAGTGCCGGGTCCGGGTGGAACACCGTTTAATCCGCCCAGTGCCGATTCTTCGCCATTTATTGCCACCCCGTCATCGTCCTCATCCTCACCATTTTTGACGCCGCCGCCTGCCCCTTACATGTCCGGCCCGGCGCCGCAACCGCCCGCTCAGCCCTTTGAACCGCCGGCACCTCCGGAGCCGGAAGCCGCATCCCCGGCACCGCCGGCGCCACCGGAGCCTCCAAAAGCCCCAGCAGCGCCTGTTCAAAAGGGTCCTTTCCTGGGCGAGATTACCGACCAGAACTACTTGACGATCCTGGGTCGAGCCCTCGATCTGGTCGGCTGGTCTGACGAACAGGCTGACAGCTTTTCTGTCAACCGCTTCAAGGTTCCTCACTGGGATGAGCTGGGACGCAGTCAGGCAGAGGTTTTGATCGAACATCTGCTGACTGAATTGCAGACGCAAATGAGCTCGGAAGGCTGAACTTTCGTAGTTCCACCAATGTTTTTCAGCAAGAACCTGCTACTATAAGTTTGTTCATGCGGTCCTCCTAATTAGCTGGAGCCCTGCGTAGAACAGACAGAGACGACGCAGGTACTCCAGAGAGAAAGACCAGGGATGGTTAATACCGAGGGCGGCACCGGTCCTGCGAACAACTAAAAAGCGGTACTAATAGTGGTACCGCTTTTATTTTTTTTGGATCTTGAAATTCTTTTGCCGAAACAGCCTGTCAACGGTTGAAGCAGCAGATCTCGGCGAATCATAAAGCAAATCTGTGCAGGTTGGCGCAACTGTGTCAACTGTACACAGCCGCTCCAGGCCCTTTTTCAGCTCTTAAACACCTCTTGTTACTAGGTGGAAGCCTTATTAGGCATTAAATAAGAGCCAAAGTTCTTGCTCTGACTGGCCTTATCTCACTAGGTTAAAGGCCTAACCCACTTTTCGCTTTCAGACAAGGAGACACACAAACATCAGGACCTAAAGGCCGCACCACTTGCACCTCAACCAGATGTTTGCACCTCCTGTCAAAGGCGGGGTTTCAGCACTTATCCATCCGAAGTGACTTTAAAAACACAAGCGCACAGCCGGGTGGCTGTCGCTAATAAGAAACTGGAGTAACAACTAAGCCAATGGAACTATCTCGATTGATCGAGATTCGGGAAGCCATGCCTACGGATCCTGAATACCTCGATTATTACGCCAGGGGGGACAAGAATTCTCACTGGCAGACTAGACATGACGCACAACACGGAGAAGAAGTTCACGACCTGGGGATGAAGTCTCTGCTGCCTCAACTGGAGCAGGTCTTCGGGCCCCTCGTGGACGACGTCACTCGCCAATTTGTTCTGCCCACAGCTCTGCGTAGCCACGATGTTGGTCGAGCGATCGACATCGACAAGCACGACATTGAGGGCGCCCGAGTGATGAAAGACTACCTGCAAAAGCGGGGTGTACCGCATGAGGTTCTGGCACATGTGTGCCGGCTCATCGTTCATCACCGTTCGAACAGGGTACTGAAGCACGGCATCCTCGATGCCGCGCATGCGATTCTTGTGATTGCCGACAAGTGCATCGGAGATGAGCGCCGCGTTCGCGAGGACAAGGCAACAAGGCTCAATATCCTGCGCCGCATCGGTGTTCGCAACTGGACTTTGGCTCGCCGCAACTGGTGGTTCAATGCAGCCCACGACCGTGTCAACTTCGCCATCAAAGAGGCGCAAGTGCAGGTCGATGTGGATCGCAACCCCGGCCATAGCAAGCCAACCGGCGAAATCGTCCTGAAAATGACGATCGACGAAAAGGTCGCCAGCATAAAGGAAATCGTTTCTCTGGACTGGTTTGCCGATTCATTCCACGCGTGTGGGAAGGCAGCCGAGTTCTTCGGTCTCTATTTCAGACTGGAATTCAATGGTGTCCGCTACAAGTGGACGTGGATCGACAAGGCCTCCAAGAAGGGTGCCTGGTTGCCACTCAGTACGACCTCTATTCCGAGGTAATGCGTTCTCGACTGAGTCCTTAGGCAAGGCTCAGAACCATCCCTTGGAACGGGCTGGATTTGGTTCATCGGGGGTGCGCAAGCACGCTCGAGGAATCAGATCTGCTCGTTCCAATTTTTTGCCGGCATTCTTCTATCTACTATAGTTGAACAGAGCGTCAAAGAATGGGAGAAGGAGGTGTATGGAAAGAGCCTGCCGGGTTGACTCGCAGCTCCTTCCACACACCTCAAATGCCCACTAGCCGCCAATGCTCAAATCGTAAGCTCTTTCACCCAGGCATCGAAACGACCATCAACGAGGGCACGTTTGTGATCCTCGAGTTCCTCGCGAGTGATCCTCTTGGCATTACGTCGAGCACCCTGGACAGCCTGTTCGATGATCTGGTTCACTTGCGGTCGCACGGTCGGAACCAGCTTTATTGCTTTGTATGACCTAGCCAGGATCTGACTTTTTGCGTCAGCCAAGAGCATCGTCACCCGCCGGTGCGCCTCTGCGGCCCAGCGGTTATCGAGGATGGACTGATTGACTTCATCGCGGCGCATTTGCACTTCGCCCTGCGCTTTCAGGAGCATCATGGCGTCGATGGGCATGCAAATGGCTTTGCTGCGTTGCTCCGCTTCGGCCAGTCGGGCCCTGGCCCGAAACACTTCCGGCGCATTGATGCGATCGATCACCATTAGCGCAGAGCGCCAGGGCAGTGTGTCCTCCAATTTGCTCAGCTGCGCCGTGGACTTACCAGCCATTCGGCCGCACCAAACATAGAAGGCAAAGAGAGCAATAACGACGAGAGCCAGCAAGACGAATACATCGTTCATCACAAATCCTCCCGATTAAGATTCAGGAAATAACAGTCACCTGGTAAATGTGCAAATCTGCACAGACCGAGGTCTGCAGCTTCATTCCTGAAACAATCTCCAAATGCGGTTTGCAGTGGATCTAAGCACCATTGTTGAGAAAGAGAAAAGTATCTTGACCATAGATGTTTCAAGATTGCCGTACAATAAAGTTTCGGGGTTTGTATCAATTGGTAATTCAGTGCCTGCGGTTTGCTTAAATCGCAAGCCGCTTTCCGGCAACACATGCATTTCTTGATCGCTTTATTTATTTAGCTAAAAACAAACTGCAACAATGCAGAATAGCACCACATATGGTGCGCGAGTAAGCGATTCAGGCATCTATACGACCGAATATAATAAAACTCGGCCAAATGTCCAATAAAAACAAAGAAAGACAATCGAAGGGAAACTGCTCATTTCGGGCAAGAAATAACTAGTCCGCCCCTCCCTTTTTTGTTTCCTGCCTGCGGCAAAATGGATTTGCAACTAAGCCTCGACCCTGGCAGCGGCGTGCCGCTTCATCGCCAGATATATGAAGAATTCAGGCGCCTTATTCTCAACGGAGAATGGGCGGCTGGAAAGAAAGTGCCCTCCAGCCGAGAACTGGCCGACTTGCTCGACATATCACGCACTACAGCCACTTCAGCCTACAATCAGCTTTTGAGTGAAGGCTATCTGAAAAGCATTGCCGGCAGCGGCACTTATGTTTCCAACGAATTGCCGGACAAGCTGCTTTTCACAGGCGGGCGGGAAGAAGAGAAAGCAGAGTCGAACGGCAGACGTTTTCAGGATCACCTCTCGGAATTCGGCAAATATCTGGCTGCTCAGGGAGATTTCGAAACAGAAGGGCGTTTGATGACGGGCGGGTCAGTGGCTATCGATCAGGCTCCCCTCAAGAAATGGCGCAAGCTCTTGATGAAACATACTGAAGAGTCATCGATGCTCACCCTGGAATACAGCAAAGATTCAGGCGGCTACAGGCCCTTGCGCGAAGCGATTGTGGAATATCTGAGGCGAGCGCGCGGAGTAAAGTGCGAGTGGGAACAAGTGATCATCGTGAGCGGATCGCAGCAGGCCCTGGATTTCATTGTCCGCACACACATCAACCGCGGTGACGTGGCGATCGTGGAAGACCCTTGCTATTTCGGTGCCCATCGCACGCTTTCTGCTTGCGGAGCCAAACTGGCCCCGATTCCAGTGGATGAAAACGGAATGTGCGTGGACGAGCTGGAAAAGCTGACGACCTTCAAAGCAAGACTCATTTACGTCACCCCCTCTCACCAGTTTCCCACCGGCGTCGTTATGCCCTTACCCAGGCGGCTGAAGCTGCTTCAGTGGGCGAGAGAAAATAATGCCGTCATTGTCGAAGACGATTATGACAGCGAGTTTCGCTATTCAGGACTGCCGATACCGGCTTTGAGCGCGCTCGACGACAGCGGAATCACCATGTATACAGGCACCTTTTCAAAACTGATTTTTCCATCCTTGCGCCTTGGTTATATGGTCGTGCCACCAGATTTGGTGCATACTTATTGCTGGGCCAAACGCATGGCCGACCACAACTCGCCTGTCATAGAACAGTTGGCGCTCACCGATTTCATTACGGACGGCTCACTGGAACATCACATCAGGCGCATGCGCACCTACTACGATCGCAAACGGCAAAAGCTCACGCAAACAATCGCCAAATGTTTCGGCAACCAGGTCAAGGTAGTCGGAGAAAACGCCGGCATGCACCTGACAGTGCGCTTTCCGCCCGAGATCCATTCCGACAGAGTGCGCGAATTGGCTCTTACTTACGGCGTGCCATTTCGCTCCACCGGTGCTAATTATATTAATCAGCCCTGGCCCCAGGGCGAGTATGTCCTGGGCTATGCAAACATAGACGAAAACGTGCTCAGCAAGGCGATCGAAGATTTCGCCCGCCAACTGCCCGTATCATGATCTTTAGCCGTCAGGCTTGCGCCCCACATAAGTTTCGAAACGCTCGCCAATCTGCTTGTCGGCAATATACGACCCGCCGAAGCCGGCTACCATTGCAGCCAGGGGAATTGCTGCCACCGGCACTTTCACCTTCGAGGCCACAACCAGTGCTGTTGCCAGTTTAGAGCCGATCATAGTGCCTGCTTCGAAGCCGGCCCAATCAACTCCGACTCTTGCCAGACGAGCGTTTCCTTTGGCCGTGCTCTCGCCATAAGCACTCTTCACATCAGCCACAGTGGCAATCAGCCCCACGGCTGCCAACCCCCTCATTCCGTGACCGAGAACTTTTCCGGTTTTGGACTCCATGAAGGTAGCAAAACGGCTTTCAGACAGCGCTCCCTCCACGGTCGGCGACTGCATGCGCTTGAATAATTCCTCATCTCCGGTAATCTGTCCGAAGCGATTACCGATTCCTTCATTGAGGTCGAAAACGCCGACTCTTCCCGTCTTCACATCAACCAGGGGCGAATGGAATTTGGCTTGTGTTTTGAGCGACAGGTCATCGATATATCCGTTCACGAAAGTCTTTGCATAGTCCCTGTTTATAGAACCAAAAGAAGAATAAGTCGAGCTGGATTTGCCCCAGGCATCAAAAATGTAGCCGCCCAAATCGCGCTTCATAAGTGCTGTCTTGAGTGCATCATTAGTGAGATGCATATCGCCCACTTTGTCGGCCACATGCAATTGCGTCAATATTGATCTGGTTTCTGTGGCCAGCACTCTTCTGGCCAGAGTTTGTTGCTCTGCTTGAGTGAGCTTCGACATGTCCTTAAAATCAGCCAGAGTGCCGTCATGATGTGCAATTTCATGGGCGACAATGGAGGAGATGTGTTTGACCGGATTGCCGGTTCCATAATTCGAGCCCAAAATTCCACCCAGACCGTTGGCGACATTGTTGTAGCCAACTGTGCGCAACTGCTCGCCTTTGAAATAGTCGTAGTGATAGCCGGACAGGCTGCCCATTTTCAATAATCGTCCGAGCAGATTGGGCTTCTCCAGCTGCAAATAGCGATCCGTAAAAGCGACCGGTTTTACTTTCCAGCCGGCTTGCTCCATCTCCGCCATCTTGGCCAGGAGCTGTTCTCCTACTGCCCCTGATTTCTTGAAGGTTTGCTGAATGGCTTGATTGTCGGCGGTTAAATTATTGGTGGCCGCCAGGTAGGCAAATTTAGCCG
The DNA here is from genome assembly GCA_964531315.1 of uncultured Candidatus Obscuribacterales bacterium. GTDB lineage: Bacteria > Cyanobacteriota > Vampirovibrionia > Obscuribacterales > Obscuribacteraceae > QKMZ01. The sequence continues at coordinate 11,945 of CAZHEZ010000029.1, forward strand.
TAAAAGCTCTCAGGGTCGGATCGATAAAACCGCGATTCAGGTCTTCCTGATGCGCGGGCTTTTCTTCTATCGTCGTCTTTGGTAAATGCTCTTCGGCACTGGCTTGATTATTGAGAATAACCGGCGCACCTGCCTCTCGTGTTTCGGCGCCATCACCTGAAAGGATCGCCCCATCTTTTCCTTTCGTGTCAAAACGATACCCTTGCTGCCAGGGCTTCAGAGCTTGGGGTGAATGGCCCGCATCATCAGTGAGCGGCTTATCAGGGGGTGGCAAAAAATTTCCTCGAAAAGGGCAGCCCTTCTGGTTCTATACCCAAAGCCGCATTTTCGGACACGAAAAGGCAGAAGTTCGGCACATTAAGTACGCGATTTGTCCCAAATTCGCCGTTTATTTCCAATGGCAAACGTCATGGCAAGAAGATAGGATCGAACTAATGACCTTTGGTTTGACGAGCTGGCTTAAACAAAAGTACCCCGACCTCACTTACGAAGTGCCGGTCTGGTATCCGGCCGCAGGCGGCGTGGACCATCGAGAATGGCTGGTCGTCAACGGGCAGGGCGGTTATTCGGCAGGGACGATCTCGGGCGCCAATCGCAGACGTTATCACGGGCTTTTGGTGGCAGCGCTGAATACGCCGCGCGACCGGCACGTGATTCTCTCCAAGCTCGACGAAATTGTCACGGTAGAAGGTGAAGAGTATGAGCTGACCACCAATGAGTGGGCATCAGGGGTGGTATCGCCGACCGGTTATAAGCTTGTCGAATCATTTACCACTTTGCCCACTCCCACCTGGGTTTATGCCCTGGGCAATGACTATCTGGTTAAACAACTGACACTGAAATGGGGCACAAACGAACTTTATGCCAGTTACCATTTCGTGCCCGGACACAAGGCCGATAGGCCCTCAGTGCAAATCAAAATCCGCGTTTTGGCGGCCTTTCGCTCGTTTCACAGCCAGGTGCACGGTTCTTCTGAATTTCATTATCCTCAATTCGTTTCCCCCAGAGGCTCCGTCGTCCGCATCAATGAAGCCGACCGCAGACTCTGCCTTTCCTGGACACACGGGGACTATGAGCCGCAAAGACAGTGGTGGTGGGATTTCGTTTGGCATGAAGAAACGGCCCGGGGCGAAAAAGATTCAGAAGATCTTTTGCTGGTCGGGACATTAACGGCAGAACTGAGTGCCGATCAACCGCTGATGTTGGCTGCAGCTCTCGATCGCCCGGCTGACATTACTGACATTAACGAGCCTAGCGCCGTCAACCTAAAACGCCAGCGCGGGCTTCTCGAACGCTCCGCCCTGCCCAAGAATGTGGCCAACAGCTTGCTTACAATCGCCTGCGATCAATTCATCGTCAAAGACAAAGCAGGCGGAGAAAAACTGACGGTGCTGGCCGGCTATCCCTGGTTCTGCGATTTCGGCCGCTGGACTTTGATCTCCTTGCCCGGGCTGACTCTCTCGACCAATCGCTTTGACGAGGCCAAGAAAATCCTTCTCAACCAGCCCGCTTTTCTGAAAGATGGTCTTTTGCCCTGGCGCTTTCTTGAAAGTTCGGGCGAACCCGAATATACGGCCGTGGACGTCACCCTATGGTGGGCCTGGGCTCTCTACCACTATGTAAAAGCGTCCAAAGACAGAGAGCTTGTCAAAAGCCAGCTCCCTTATCTCGAGGAAGCCGCCAATCATTTCATCCGTGGCACCAATGACGGTATCAGAGTCGATCCCAAAGACGGCTTGCTCCTGTGCCATAAACGTGACGAAGCGCTGACCTGGATGGACGGCAAAGTTGCTGACTTTCCGATCACTGAGCGTGCTGGCAAGCCGGTTGAGATCCAGGCGCTCTGGCTGAACTTCCTTTCGGTTTGTCTTAAATTTGCCGAGGAAGAAGGCATAACCAGTCCTATCTTCACGCAGATGGAAAGACTGCGCGATCAAGCTCACAAGTCCATGCAGCGCTTCTGGAATGCGGATGCCGCCTATCTCTATGACGTCATCGACGGGCGCGGCAAAGGCGACCGCAATAACGACGACACCTTGAGACCCAATCAACTTTTCGCAGTGGCCATGCCATTTCGAGCCCTGGAAAAGGAACAGGAAAAAGCGATCCTTACAGCCGTGGACGCCTTTCTTCTCATCCCCTCCGGTGTACGCACGCTAGCGCAAGCTGACGAGAGCTATCAAGGCAGATACGGCTGCGGGTTGGCTCACGCCGATCAATACCATCGCGACCTGAGCTATTACCAGGGCACAGCCTGGCCGTATCTTTTGGGCTTTTACCTGGAAGCATATGTAAATGCCTACGGCAGTACGCCTGCAACAATCGCCAAGGTAGACTCACTATTGGCGCCACTCTTTCAGAATCTGGAGATGGAAGGAGCTTTAGGCACGATCAACGAAATTGCCGACGGCGATCGGCCCCATACAGCCCGGGGTTGTTTTGCATTTGCCGCATCGGTGGCCGAAGTAATGCGCTGGCAAAAGTGGAAAACGCGTCAGAGTCAATAGCGTCAGCTCGCGCAGGCGGGCTCGGCCGCCTTTAACATTGCCGCCGCTTTTATGAGAGGCAACTTATACTTCCCCGACAATTGAGTACTCTTTAGCGCTCATATAGACCTACGGGCGCGCGCGCGAGTTATGCGAGGATCCTCTCAGCTATATAAACGCGCGTAAATGTTTATGGACCGGACCTTGAATTGTCAGGAGAAATGTTAGAGAGCCGAAATCAACCAGGCTGAAGGTAAAGAGTGTAACGGCGTCCTATGCTAGCAATACTAGCGCCTGTGAGATTAGAGGTCACCAAGGAATATCTGGCAAAACAGCGGCCAAGTACCCCAAATTAAACCGCCGAACGGTTGCAAAGGGGGAATTCGCCGCCCATATGAGGATTAGGAGATACCTCTCATAAAAGAACGTGCGGGCGCGACTTTTGTATACATCTGCGCCACGCGTTCTTCGTTAATTACCCGCCCCTCTGGTAGCGTCTTTCTGTACTTCGTTTTTCACCCAAATTCTTTGAGACACCCGCAACAGCCATAACGCTCTCCAGAAAAATGCCCTCGAATGAGAATCGCAGCGCGGTTTTCATTCGTTCGCATTCGCGGGCGTGCTCTAAAGGGCAACGAAAACTCCACGAAGTCGTTTGACATAGGTACTCGCCGTTAGTGATTCGATCGCTACCTGCGCGCACCTGTGCAAGCACTTCCAGTCAATCTCAAACCCGCTGCGTCCGACAGACACATTCTGTGTCTGCCGCATTCTCGGGTGAGTTCAACTCCGTTCCAACAAGATTGGAGATACGAAACATGCACAAACTGTTTGGCAGAATTCTGATGCTTCCACTCATCGTAGTGGCAGCCCTGTCTTTCAGTTCGCAGGCGTTTGCAGCCGACACGTGGCTTCCGCAATTCAATGCGAACCAGCACGTCTATGTCGAGCCTGCATTGACCACAAGCGCCACAGCGCCGGTCAACGTCAGCGGACTGGAACAGGACCTCGTGCAGGCCGGCCAGAAACGCCACCTGCAAATCTACTTCATCATGGCAGAGCGCGGCTCCGAGTCGGTCCCGAACGCACAGTTCGGCACGCACATGATCGACAGGCTGATGGCTCAGTGGCAAAGCGCCAACGGATTCCCATCCGATGACTACCTGGTCATCACGGTCTTCCGCCTTCCCGGCGGCGACTGGCAAAAGACGGCGCGAGGCGGCAACCCCGGTCCTCATGCGCAAGGTATGGGCATTTCGCTCGCTACCCTGCAGTCGATTCTGGATGCACCCAAGGCTCGCCTGGCCAACAACGACGTGCGCGGCTATGTCCGGGCAGTGGCCGGCAGTGTCAACTCCACCGCCGACCAGTTCTTCGCTGACCAGGAAGCGGCAAAACAGCGCGCCGCGGCCGATGCCGAGCGCCAGCGCCAGCAGCAAATCGCTGATGCTGAGCGGGCTCGCCAGCAAGCGATTGAAGATCAGGCCGCTGCCGTGCGTCACGCACAGCAGATGGAACAGGTGAAGACCGGGGTTGAATACGGTGGTCCGCCGCTGGCGATCATCATCACCCTCATCGTGCTGTTCGTGATCGCGCGCCGCAAGCGTGGTCAAGCCGAGGCCCTGCTCGTCGCCGGTCGCAAGGACTGCGAGACCCTGGGCACGAACTACACCGACCTTCAGGACAAGGGTCTGGGCTTCCTGGACACCACCCTGGGTTGGGAAACCCGGCTGAAGAACCGCTCTCTGGCCGAGGTCAAGGCAGCGATCACGCTCTACTCGCAGCTCACTGCTGCGAAATTGGCGCTCTCCGACAGGCTCGACAAGGCGGAAGCCGCGTTTGCCGGTCAGAAGAACCCGTTCGGCTGGGGCGGTTACAACACCGTCATCACGCTGTACACGGTCGCCGAAGTCACCGTCACCGGTGCTGAGCTGTCGCAGGAGCAGCGTTCGCTGTTCGGCGGCACGGTCGAGACCAAGACCTACAAGCCTGCCGACCTGATGTCGGAGATGGAGACGGTCTACACCACCCTGAAGGGCAAGCTCTCGGGCCTGCAGAACTCGTTTGCCAAAGTTCGCGAGAACAAGGCGGACATCGAGCGTCTGATGGGCGAAGTGGAGGCTCTCAAGCCGAAGCTGACCGAGAACAAGTTGGTCTTCGATCCGTACCAGGCTGGCTACGACGAGCTCGCAAAGGCTCGTGACGCCTTCCTGGCCATCATGGACACCGACCCGCTCGAAGCCAGCGACGAATCGCAGGCTGTCGAAGACGGCGTCACGGCTGTGAAGGCGGCGCTCAACCGGGCGATCGCTCTCAAGCAGTCTCTGGCGACCACCGCAACTCAGATTGCGGCGGCGGTGAAAAAGGTGGCGGACACCCGCGGCAAGGCTGCGGACTACACCTACCCGGAGATCAACTTCAAGGCGCCCGAAGGCGTGCCGGCGAACCTCTTGCTCAATGAGCAGGATGGCAATCCGGACAAGCAGATTGCCTCCGCCAACGAATTCCTGGCTTCGGCTGAGGAACTCGTTCTGGCAGGCTCGCTCGACGAAGCCGACAAGGCCAAGTCGAACTCCGAGAAGCAAACGACTGCAGCGTCGACTCTGGTCGATGCGATCGTCGCGGCGGCCGCGTTCATCCAGAAGGGTGTGCCCGGTATCCGCACTGCAGTCGGCAAGCTGAAGACCGAGATCACCGGCGGCGACGCCAGTGTCGACGAGCTGAAGGCCGGGTTCTTGCAGAAGAACTTCGAAGGTCAGCCGGCGAAGCTGGTCACTGCCAAGTCGGTGCGCGACAAGACCGAAGGCGAACTGGCCAAGATCAAGGCCGCGTTCGTCGAACAGCGGTATCTGGCCGGTCGGGCTCTGCTCGAGGCGATCGGTTCGGACATCCAGTCCAGCCGTGACGGCATCGTGGAAGTGGCCGCCAAGCTCGCCGAGCTCAAGGCTTTCCGCGACCACGCCAAGACCACCGTGGCGTCCGCTACGGACCTGGCGACGGCTCTCGTGCGTAAGCTCCAGGACCACGCTTTCACGACTTCCAAGTCCACCGACGATACGTTTGCTGCCGCTCAGCCTGTGCTGACGCGTCAGGAAGCGGATGTCGCTCTGGCGGTCACCGATTGGCCGGCGGCGGCAAAAGCCTCCGACGAGTTGCTCGCGAAGCTGAAGGCCGTCGACACCAAGATCGACGACGAGAAGCGCGCGTACGACAACGCCAATATCGCCATCTCCAACCTCGCGTCCGCCGTCAAGTCGGCGGAAGGCGAATGCCAGCACGCTTACGTGCGGCAGGCTACCATCACCAAGCTCGACGAAGGTCGCACTGCGCTTACTCAAGCGAAGCGTGATGTCGCTCAGGCGAAGTCGGATTGGAACGCCATCGCCGCTCGTACGGAAACGGGCAAAGATGCCTGCAAGCGGGCGAAGGAACTGTCGGCCAACGACCAGACGCAGGGCACCGCGGCAGAAGCCGCCATCGAACGTGCTCAGCAGAAGATCGACGGCGTCCGCACTGCCAGCTACACGAAGTCGAAGACGATCGGTGGCAGCAGCAAATCGTTCGGTTCGAGCGTTCGGGCCAACACGTCGACGGCTGCCAGCTACCTGAGCGCTGCCGAGTCCAAGTTCAACGACAAGGACTACGAGGGCGCCAAGTCCTCGGCGAATCAGGCGTTCAGCGCGGCGGAAACCGCCGAAGCCAACGCAGCGCAGGAGGTGGCAACTGCCATCGCCATTGCGGTTGCAGCTCAGAAGAAGATCGACGACGATGCCGCCGAAGCAGCAGCCGCTGCCCGACGCGCGTCCGAGGCTACCTCTTCGAACTTCAACAACTCTTCGACGACCACGTCGTCCACGTTCGATTCGACTCCGACGTCGACCAGTTCGGACTTCAACTGAGAGCTTGCCTGAATGGGGCGGTGCGCAAGCACTGTAACATCCGGGTAGACGCTCAGATTGTCGTGTGAAGGTGCGGCGTGTAACCGCATCTGGTGCCTAAGGTAGGCAGCGCCCCGGCCGCATGAGCAGTCTGCCCAGTGCAGCTGCAGCGGTCGGGGCGTCAGTTTCCATCGTGTCAGTGCCCAACTTCGGGCCGCAAACTGAGTCGCTGAGCGACTCTTACAGGAGAAAGTACCATGACTCTTTACAGCCTCATCGCGCTTCTGATTGGTCTCGGCATCGCGGGCGTCATCATCGGCGCCATCGTTTCCCCGGACTTCCGCCGCAACCTCGGCATCCTCTTCGGCAAGGGCAACTCCAAGCTGA
>CAZHEZ010000029.1:18795-49460 GCA_964531315.1 uncultured Candidatus Obscuribacterales bacterium
CGGCCTCGGTTCGATCATCAAGGGTCGCACCGGCGGCAACACCACCCAACAGTAAGGCGCCAGCCCGACTCAGCGGACTGTAAGGGTTGAGGGCACCAATTAGCTTCAGGCGTTGGTGCTCTCTGCCTTACAGGGCGAAGGCTCCGAAAGCAGTCCATCATAGATGGGTTCTGCTTTCGGACGCCTTTTGTCCTTTAAGCGTCGTTTTTTCAACCAGGAAACGTTCGCATTGATCCACCAAGAGAGATCAATCGAGCCAACATTTGCAGACCGGGAAAATGACCTCGCGACCGGCTCTGCACATTTAGAGGTCACAGAAAGAGTCCTATGGGACACACATCCGGCCTGGCGAAGGGATTCGCTATTCTGGCCCTCGTCGTTTTCGGCTGCGTCGCCGTTGTCGGTGGCATCGCTTTTGGCCTTGCCGCTTTCTTCCACAACCCGTACCTTTTCGCGGTTTTCACCGCAGTGGCAGCCACCGGGCTGGCCTACCTCTTCTACCAGACACGCGGAACCTGTTTCAAGGCAGGCTTTTCCGGACTGGTAGGCGGTGCGGTGGGCTCCTTTGTCACGGCGGCAGTGGGAGGCATTCTGGGAGTCTTCGCAGGCATGGCTGTCAGCACAGTCGTGCTTTTCGTGGTGCTATTCGCCATCCTTGCCTTTGGCCCCAAGTCGAAGCCGGGAACGCCGTCTGAAAGCTGGCGTCGCTCGAAAAGGTAACCAGACACTGACTTCGGTTCAGCACCTTTAGCTTCTACCGAAACCGCAAAGAGCGGGCTGGCTCTCCCAAGCGCCAGCCGCGCTCTTTCTTTGCAGCCATACTATTATCTAATTTAGTATTACTTAGCATAGTGTCACCATTGGCAAGGTGGTCTCCAGACATTGCCGCTTGAAAGACTGCAAATCAAGAATCAGCTGTGGGGATAAACTTATTTAGAGAACTTGGCGTTTGGAATGTTTTGAAATTGCTTCCTTTATCCAGTCACAAGATATTTGCAGGCGCCTGGGCGCTAGCTGCAGCTCTGGCTTGGAGCCTAGAGGCGGAAGCAAAAACAGGGCAACCGGCAGTCTTTCTCAAGGAGCATTCGGAGATGCAGGGCGACGTCGACTTTCTGGTCGGAAAAAACGGCTTCAGCCTTGTCTTTCGCAATGCAAAAATGGCGCTCTATATGCAGGCGCCGCTCTGGCACGTAGTTTATGCCAATTTGAAAAGCAAGGTTTATTGCGACTGCCGTCCGGAAAATTGGAAGGGAAATCCTTCTGTTCTTTCCGCACTGGTCAGGCCAAGTTCCCCAACTAGCCTGCGTTTGACTGGCTTTAAGCAGACAAACTATATGGGACTGCCTTGCCAGATTCATAGTATGGAAACCAAGGAAGCAAGCCGCGGCACCGATCGCGTCTGGAAAAGGTTGCTGCCAAAAGAAGGAAAGATCTGGCTTTATCCTCAACAGGGCTTCCCGCGCCAAGCCTATCAAATGGCTGCCAACCTGCTCGCCCTTCCTTGCGGGCCGGGCATTCCCATTGCCATGGAATTTTCCAAATTTGACGGGCAAACAACCAGAGAATTGAGACTTTATGGATTTGAAAACCGGCAGGTTACAATCGATGAATTCGCGCCGCCCAGAGGATTCAAGAAAGTGGCGGATCAGGCTGCGGTGCTAAACAATACTGTCGAATCAAAAGATTTTGCAGATTTTCTGGATGAAAAATAGAAAACTTGGCCCTAACCGGTAGCCACAGCCATGCTGCGGCTGAAACTTTCGACACGAATGACGGTTTCTTCTTCCGGAATACCGGCAAAATAAATCATATATTCGTTAACGGCAGCGACACCGTCATAGCATTCGGTGGTCGGCGTCAAGGGGATGCCGGCCGCTTTTGCCGAGGCGGCGATGCACTCTGCCGACCATTTTTCAGAAAACCGTCCGACCAGATGCAGCCCTGCTCCTTCGGCAAGAAAAGTGACGGAATGGCCGAAGCGCACGGTCATTTCGTGTATGAATGACTGGCGCCTGCGCCGTAAAACTTTCCAGACCTTGCGAATATGTCTTTCCAATTCGCCTTCGGAAATCAGCTCAGCAAGCGCCATGTGTTCGATCAATGGAATGGGAATGTCAAACATGTATTTGGCGGCGCGGAAAAGCGGCACCAGATCTTTGGGCAGGACAAGAAAACCGGTGGCGACAAGGGGAAACAGTGTTTTCCAGAAAGTGTAGAGATAAATGACGCAACCACGTTTGTCCAGTGAGAAAAGTGGTGGCGCCGGTGCGCCTGCGTAGTGAAAGTCAGTGTCCCAGGCGTCTTCGATAATGCAGGCATTATTGGCGTAGGCCCATTGCAAAACCTGCTGGCGGCGCGGCCCTGACAAAGTGGCCCCGGTGGGATCCTGATGGGCCGGAGTCAAATACAGAAAGCGGGCCGGTTTTCCTTGCGGCAGGCATTCAGGAATGATGCCGTCTTCATCAACAGGAACCGTCTCCACACGGGCACCTTTGAGACGAAACTGCTCTCTGACACCGGCATAACAAGGCTCTTCGCAGACAGCCAGATCGCCGGGAGTGACCAGCAGTGAAAACAAGTGATTGAGCGCACTTTGATTGCTCGAGAAGATGACGATTTGCTCGGGGTCGCAAACAATTCCTTGCGTGCGCCTGAGGAAAACCGAGATGCTCTGCCGCAAGGGCGGATATCCGAGCATGTCGATTTCATGGTGCGGCAGTGAATTCGATTCTTCCAAAAACTGATTGATGATCACCTTTCGCCACTGCCTGAGGGGCAAAAGATCGGGAGGCGAAGCGCCGTGATTCAAAGGGTCCCAATCACCAAGCACCTCCAGCTGGTTCGGCAAAGCCCTCAACCGTTCGGCATTATCGCTGCCCAGGCTGTTCCAATCGAATTGATCGATGGACGCAGGGGCAAGCTGTTTAGCCGCCTTTAAAGCCTTGCCTCCGGCCACAAATGTGCCCGAGCCTCTTTCTGCGTTTAAATATCCGCTGGCAATCAACTCATCGTAGGCCGCGACAACGGTGGCACGGGCGATACCAAGGAACAAGGAAAGATCGCGCGATGAAGGCATTCGATCGCCCACCACCAGCCGGCCCTCATCGATGGCGTTGGCTATGGCTGTGCTCAAACCGCGAGAACCGCCAGCTCGTCCTTCAGTCTGTTTCAGAAAAGAAAGATCCATTATTTACCTGTTTGCTTCTTTTTTGAACCGCCGGAAAGTCTACCGGGCATGACTTTAGCAGACCGGGCCTGACCTGGCAAAAGCTTGGCAGGAGAGGCCTTGAGTTCGGGCAATTTGGCCTTGGGTATAATCAAACCGGAAACATCAGTGCTCACCGTCGGCAGTGCCATACCGTCATCCATATCGGCAGCCAGACCGGCATTGGTCGAGCCCGAGCGTACCTTGCCGGAAACATCAGTGCCGGCAAGCTTTCCGGCCGCCGTCGCCTGCGCTCCTTCGGGCAGTTTCAATCCGGCACTGGTGCCTTTTGTGGCCAAGGTGGCTGATGTGCTTGTGGAACTTAGATTGGCACCCACCTGAGTGCCGGTCAACTTGCCGGCCACTGCCGCCTGCCCTGAGGGAGTGCGCAAGGCGGCATTTGTGTTTGTAGTCCTGAGTGTGGCAGTTGTAGTCGGCTCAGGCTCAGGCGCTCCGTAGTCATAGGTCATGGTGAAATTGAAGCCGGGAATCTGCGAGCCGGCCGGAAAACCAAGCCCCGGGTCGCCATCCAGTTTGCGAGTCGTGGCCAACATGGCATCGGTGAGATAAATAGGTGCGTCCGTATCGACAATGCGGCCGCGCAAACGCCCACTTTGACTGACGCTGAAAACCATGCGCGTCTTTCCGGAACGGCGGCGCATACCGGTGTATGTTTTCAACACATTGTTGAAAGCGTAGCGATACTTGAGAATCCAGTCGTCCCAGGCTCTGTTCATACCGTCTTTGCTTTCGGGAGCCGCTTTGAAAACATCTAAAGAACCGGAATGGCTCTCCATGGAGCGGCGCGCCTGCGAACTGTGTGTTTCAGCCAGGCGGTTCAGCTCTTGCACAGAACCGACGCTGTATGGATTCAAACCCGGCGCCGCCCGGCGGGCTCTGGGCGTGCGATGGGGAAGCGGCTGGCGGTAAGTTTCCAGAACCTTGGCACAATTGTCCAGCATCTCTCCTTCCATAGAATATTGAAATGCCCGAGAATATTCTTGCAGAGCATGCTCTTTGTGACCGATTGCCATATAGGCGTTGCCCAAAAAGTAATGAGCGGTGTCATTTTCAGGGTCTCGATTGAGAGCCGACTGCAGATTATTGATTGCCGATGGGTACTGGCGGGCATTGTAAGCCTGAATGCCACGCCGAATCAGGTCTTGCACCATTTGCGCCTGAACAGCGGTGGGGCAAACAGCCAGTAGCAGCGCCAATAAAAGCGCCTGGCGCCGGCAACTCGACAAGGTTTTCAGTTTTCTCTCAGCGGTCCGCACCATTACAATCCGGAGCCCTCAAAAGCATGCCGGTTCCCTTCATAAGATGTACCCATGGAGATCTGCTTTTCATTTGCGTGGTTTTTCGCCTTCCGGGCAAAGCCAATTTGCAGTCAAAAAGTGATACCACCGGCGATAGCATAAAGAGGTCCGTAATCGTCAGCTCAAATCCAGTTAATGACCAGTCTTGAGGCTAGCGAAACTGGCGCAATACCTGGTTTTTCAAAAGACAGCAAAGAGCCGCAGGCGGACATTTTACAGCCAAGCTTAAGCCAGGCTCACAGAGTCCATTAGCCGACGCTCACATATCGCGATAGCCGCACAAATGCCAAGAGGGTGAAATGTCTATCAGGGACTAAAAAGCACCTGGATTTCAAGGGGATCAAAAGGTAGGTTCAAAGCCTAACCTTTGCACACTTCTCTCATCACACAAACCTTAACGACCTCATCCACGCACAATCCATAAGGCATGCTCTTCGCTAAAAGCGTTGAGAGACAACAGCCGCGCGTTGAAAAAGGTCCTTTTCTGTGTCGAAGGTGTCTCCACTTCCTCCGTTGCATGCCGCACCGGAGTGAGCTGGCTGTAACTTCCAACAACTGAAATCTGAAGAGGGTAATACTATGTCATCAGGCACATTTACCCCCGGTGCGACCATGGTCGTACACTGGGAAGCTAATCCTTTGAGCGCCGTGCCCAATGCGGTCAAGTCCAATCGGACAGACGCCGGGCGGTCCAAGAAGATCATTCTCGTCGCCGACGTGGAAAGAGGCGTTCAGCCTCGTCCCGGCGAAGTTTGGGTCTGTCGAGTCGACCGTGTTTCCAGCCCCAAGGCTGAGAACAAAGGCGCTATCTTCGTTCGTCCCGTCTCGAGGAAACTCGAATATCAGTTCAAAGGCGTCTACGTCGACCCGGTCAAAGCTCAGCTGATCGCCACGATCCTCCAGGATCCGCGGCGCAATCTGATGCTCGAGGGCGACCAGGGCGTCGGTAAATCGACCATCGCCGCTGCCATCGCCAAGACACTCGGACTGGAATACCGCAAGGTTTCCGGCGGCTTGATCAAGAAGTTCGTCTTCATGCTGGGCCGTTACATCCCGACTTCCGACGGCGTCTCGCTCAACTTCCGCTGGGCCGACTCCAAGCTGGCCGAATGCCTGCGCGAAGCAGAGCGCAATCCGCGCCGCCGCTTCTTGATCATGGTCGATGAGTTCACGCGTATCGATGAGGATGCTCGCGATGCGCTCCTGGACGTCATCGAAGGCAGCGTGCGCGTGCTGCGTCTGCCCACCGGCGAGGAAATCACCATCGGCGACAATGTCGTCTTCATGGCCGCCGGCAACGTCGGCGAAGGATTCACCATCCGGCGCGAAGACGCTGCCGCCAAGTCGCGCTGGGTGATCGTCAAGATCACGGTCATGCCCCATGCTGAAGAGCTGGAGCACTGCCTGCGCCTCTACCCGACCTGCCCGCGCGCCGAAATGGACAGGGCTCTCACGATCGTCAACCAGGTGCGTGGCGCTCGCCGCGATCCGAAGATGCGACTCTCGAAAAACCCCTGCACTCGCAGCACGGAGTCCATCGCCATGTTCTTGAACGCCGGCGTGCCGCTCGAGCTGACGCTCGAGACCGCCGTCGTCAATCAGTACGCCGGCGCCGCCGACGACCAGAACTCGGAAGCAGGACGCGTCCACAAGCTGATCACGGATGCGCTGGCCAAGAAATAGTTCTGAACTATGTGAACTATGTAAGTTCGCCGCCTCCCTTCGGGAGACGGCTCTAACTCTGTATATAGGAGGCCAGCCATGGTCAACTTAGCTAAATTTGCTAGCGGCATCACGCTCGAGGAAATCGAGCGTGAGACCGGTAAGTTAGCGAGCGACCTGGCTTTCTATGCCAGGCGCCCGGTAAATATCCAGTTGGTGGCGGGAAAGCACATCGCTTTCACCTACGACACCGATAAGCTCAAACAGGCCATCCCTGTGGTGATGAATCCCAGCATTCTGGAGAAGATTCGCAACAAAGAAAGAGCAATTCTTGTCTGGTGGGCCATCGGTCGCCACGAGCTTCTGCACCACTTGAATCCGGCCGCCCCGCAGTACAAGCAGGCGCACAAAGAGGGCTTTCGCAGCCTATTCAACCTCGTCGACGACGAGCAAAACGAAAGGCGTGGACGCGCGCTCGACGCTTCCTGGGGTGCTTCATTCCAGAGTATGTGCGCGCTCATCTTCCCCAGCAAAGATCGCGACATCGTCTCCACAGGTATCGTGGATGGTGGCGCACAGGAGCGCAAGCCGGTCGGCATGGAAGCCGATATGGTGTACACCAAGCGCTGGGGCATCTTCGCTTATCACTTCCGCAGGCATATCCCCGACTGCCAGGACCCGGTCGTAGCAGAGGCGCTGGCTCTCGTGCCGGCCAACTTCAAAGATCTCGAAAAAGAAGATCTGCTCGCACTGGTTCGCAAAATCCATAAGACGCTCGCCAAGGGCATCTTTATGCCTCCGCATATCGAGCCCGAGCCGCTGGAGGAAGACGAAGAGAAAGAAGAGCCCAAGAAGAAGGAGCCGGAAGAAAAGCCGGAAGAAGACAAAGAAGACGAGCAGCCGCCTGTGGTCAATCGTCCTTCTGTCTGGTCGCTGAAGCGGCTGCTCAAAAACAAATGGATGTTCCTGCCTTTCGGTCTCTTTCTGGTCGGCTGGACCTTGCTTTTCCTGCGCCAGGGTGTGGACTTCTGGGTGCAGGTTGCGATCATGGGCGGCATCGCCCTTCTGGCCCTGAGCGTTTTCCTCTACCTGAGGCGCGCCTACATCAAGGCCATGCTCAAGGCTATTCAAGAATCGCTCAAACCGGGCGCCGGACCTCCGGTAAACCCGGCCAAAAGAAAAGCAGTTGTAGGCACAGCGATTCTGACCGTGGTGTTGGCGGCCGCACTCATCACCATGTGGAAGCTGAACCTGGCCAGAGAATGGTACTACCTGCTTGGTGCCTTCATCTGGTTCGGCGCCAGCATCGCCATCGGCAACTGGCTCTCTACACGGTCCGACGCCGCCAAAGAGCCGATGAACAAACTGGCCATCATAGGAATTATGGGCATGGGTCTCATGTCCATGGCCTCGATGGTCTGGATAGGCACGATGCTCGGCTTCAGCCATCTGCTGCTGACGATAGGCGGCGGTGGCTTGCTCTGTATTGTGTTTCTCTTCGGACTGGTGCTCCTGGGCTCCGGAAAAGGCAGCTCGGGCGGAGCCGCTTCCCTCAAGGAGCGCTTCGAACGCGGGGCCGGACCGGTCTGGGCAGGGCTGCTCGGATTGGGTCTGGCGATCATCCTCGGCATCTGGAAAATCATCGGCCCGCCGCTTACGGCAATAGCCAAAGCGGTCTGGTGGTTCGTCTCCACGGTGGCTATCTACGTCTGGGGCAAGTTCGTCGCTTTCTTTCAGTGGCTCTGGTACTGGATTCGCCGTGGTTACTGGAAGTTCAGCCCCTATGCCATCCGCCTCTGGAGAAATCCGTTTTTCCGGTTGGCGCTGATTGCCATGCCCATTGCTGCCATTGGCTGCATCTTGTATGCCATTGCAGTCAAAGCAGTAGCCGTGAGCTGGTGGCTGCTGGCGCTACTGATTGCGCTGCTCATCCTGCTTCTCATCCTGCTCTTCTTGTTCCGCAAGCAGATAAGCAAGTTCATCTTGAGCGAGCTTTTCATGCCCATGCCGGATTTGATGAGCTTCTTCATCCAGCCGCCCCTGGACATGACCACCGACTGGTTCGTCCAGATCGACAATGTCGTGCCGGTGGAGCCCGACCAGGCGGTTGTGGATGAGCTTCTACCTGAAACTTATGCTCTGGCTACGCAGTTGCGCAAGCATCTTGCAGAATGCGGCAGCGCGCTTGTCGACAAAGAAGATCAGCCTGACGGTCACGACCTGACCGATGAAGCTGAGCTTGCCCTCATAGGCGAGTCCAACATCTTTGTCGAAGACGAGCGTTATCCCAAAGCTTCCGTGCATCTGGAAGTAGCGCTCGACTGTTCCAGCTCGATGAACAGCGCCACGCTCACACTTTCGGCCGGTGAAAAATTCCGGCTCGGCAAGCTCTTCGCCATGGTGCTGGAGCAAGCCGTCATCAACCTTCCCGGCGTCTCCGCTCACTTCTGGGGTTTCACCTCGGACACCATCTTCGATTGCGGAGTGGCAGGTGAGCGCAGAGTATCGGGTCTGGTCTGCAACGGCGGCAACAACGACGCTGCCATGCTCTGGAAAATGGGTCAGTCGGCTCGGGACAGCGGCAAGGATGTGAAAATCCTGCTCATGCTCTCGGACGGTCAGCCCTCTGAATGCTCCTGGTTGGCGCTGCGTAACCTGGTCAACAAGTTCGAACAAGACGGGATGATTCCCTGGAATTTCGCTCTGGACGTGATTCGCACGCCCGCATTCGAGCGGTTTTTCACAGACTTGGTCGGACAGACGAAGGACGAAGCGGTGATGACCATGGGGCAAATTCTGGCTTCCATTGCCGAAGCCGGCAATGAATAAATAGAGAGGTGTGTTATGACTGATGAAACATCTGAAGTATCACAAGGCAGCCCACCGGAGAGCGCAGTCGCCGTGTCCGGTGGTGCCGCCTCTCTGACCGCCGCCATGAACGCAGTGCTGAAAGCGGTAAAGCCGCTGGATGGACTGGAGAAGGCGCAAGCTCAAGCGAGCGCCCGCCGCAACGCGCTGTGGGAAACGTTTACACCCATGTGCGCACTGCCGAACACTGAGGAGCGCGTGCTCATCGAACGTTTCGTGCAGAAGGCGGAAGTCGGCTATCTGGACTGGCTGGAAGCGTATGAGGCCGCAGAAGGCCACAAGCGCAATCTTCAACAGGCCGAGCAGGAATTGCAGGCTGCTAAGAAGGTCTTGAAAGAGTCCATCGAAGCGGCCGGGCAAATTCCTGAAAACAAGGGCGACGGCACTATGGCCGCTGCCCAGCATATGCTCTCTCTTCTCGAGCGCCGCCAGAGCCAGGTGGAAGGAGAGGTAAAGGCAGAACGGAAAGCCACCGAGCTGACTGCAGAAGATGAGATGGAGCTGACGAAACTGCGCAATGCGGCCGTCGACTACCTGATCACCGAAGTGGTCATCCAAAACCGCCATGCCACGCTCTCGCCGCTTGTCAGCGAAGTGGTTTCCGGGGCGCGGCTCAATAGCGTGCCCCTGCCTGTGCGCCCTCTGGAAGAGGAAATCGTCCGCTATCTGTCCAACCTGGAAAACAACCTGCAAAGGCAGCAGGAACACAACCGCAGAGCTCACCCTCTGCTCAAGGAGCGGCTCACTCTTCTGTCCAGGTACGCGGAATGGAATCAAGCCTGGGATACCGCTCTCAAGGCAATCGAAGCGCTCGAACACCCGGCTCTGCATCCACACATCTGGGCGCTCAAGAAAGTGATCGAGCTGGTCGGGCAAAAATCCGCCAAGCCCATCTTCGAAGGGCACTACACCTACGACTACAGCTGCAGCAAGAACCCGGATTCGCTCGAGATACACGACCGCGCCAAATCTACAGCCGTCGAAAAGGACGAGATCGAGTACCTGCGCAAGCAGATGCGCGTGGTGGCATTCGCGGTGGCACATCGCGAGGAAGCCACGTACACGCTCAAGAATTTCGTCGGCAAGGAAGTGACCGTCACTCCCTCAGGCGTTGAAGAATCCGGTAATTGGGCGGAGTGCCTTCAATGGTACGAAACCCTGAGAGCCGAGCGCGACGCTGCCGAACTCGAGACGCTGAGCCGCGCGACAAAGATCGATCTTCTCAAGAACACGGTCGAGCACTTCACCGAGAAGGCGACCGATGAAATGAAAACTCTCTACAAATCGTTCAACGCGATGATTCCGCGCAACGGACCGACGCCGTCCAACGAGCTGCGCAAGCTGCTCGACCAGGCGGCTTGGATCTGCAAACCGCTGGAAAAAGAGCGTGACCACGATCGCTACTAACCAAGGAGGCAACTCATGGCCACTGTGATACTCATAGTGTTCCTGGCTGTAGTCGTCATCCTTGGTGGATGGTGGCTAAAGCGAGAACGAATCAATCAAAAGAACGAGCTCATCCGTCAAGGCAAACTGGCCGCCGGCAAGTTTGACGAGGTGGTTCTGCCCAAGAAGAAGCCCGTTAAGCGCAAGCGCAAAAAGCGCGAGGGCAATTTCTGGGATCCTAAATATGTCCCGCCCGAGATTCCATCCCGGACTCAGCTTGACGGCTGGCTGGGCAGGGCGGCGGCAATCGTAGACAAGCTGATGCCGGCTGTGAATGAATACAGAGCCGCCAAAGCTGAGGACGCGCCCTCTCAACAGGCGCTCCACCAGGCTGAGCTCCAGCTCGTCAAATACTACAAGAGCGATTGCATCAGCGAAGCTGAAGCTCGCGAATGGTTCGATGTGCTGGAGGCAAAGTTGCGTGCCTACTACGATGCCCGGGCAACCGCTGAGGCGTCGGCGCGGGCTCTGCGCAAGCTCTACAATCCAGCCAAAGACCTGGCTTTCGAGCTGCGCAGTCTGATCCGGCAAGCACAAGCCTGGGAGCTCTACAAAGCACCCGAGCCGTTTCACGAGAAGCTCGAAATGGTGACTCTGCTCGAGCAAGCTCTCTGGGGCGAATTGGACATGTCCAACGCCCAGCCGGGTGTCTCCACCGACAGCTTCTCCCGGCGCGAGAGCGGTGGAAAAGATGATTTCAGCTGGCAGAAAGGCTCGACGCGCCGGCGCAGCAATAGATGGAACAGCTGGGCAACAGAACCTGAGCCTGAGCCGGTCGAGGACGTCCAAATCGCCATTCGTGCGCGGCAGACGCTCATCGACGCGCTGCCGCAAGTAGCAGCCCTGGCTGCTGCAGCGTACAGCGTGGGCGGATCAACCAAAAAGTACTCTGACGCCGGCAAACAGATTTCGCTCACACGGCCGGCCAAGCCGACCGATCTTGAAGTGGATGCGGTTCTCAATGGTGCTCTCACGTGGGCACAAACCTATCAGGCCTCCAAGGTGCTGGCGTACAGAGACGGCGTCAAGGTAAAACAGTGCCAGGAGAGCCTCAAGGTTCCTCTGGCGGCTGTGGGAAAAGCAGTGTCGGATCTCAAAGATGCTGTCATCCCCGAAACCGACCGCGTCGTCAAAGATGCTGTCGGCCGTGCTTACGACCAGCTGGTCGCCTTCGTCAAAAGCGTAGGCGAGACGACCGTGCAGGCTACGCACATGAGCCCGCCTTATGCGCTGGACACGCCAGAGACGCAACCGGACAGAGATACAGCCGCCAACCTGCGCAATCTCATGCGCAAGGCGACTTTCGCTCTGGCTCAATCGGAAGCGGCAAAGGCCAATCACGAATCAGCCAAGGGCGAGCACGTCCAACAAGCGGAAAGCGTACCGCCTGTGCTGACTCAATCGTCGGCGTCAGCCTTCGTCAATGCATTCTCACGAATGTCGGAAATAAACTCTCGCAACAGGCAAAAGATCGAGGCGCACAAAGCCAAGGTCCAGCAGTTGAAAGAGCAACACTCCGAAAGGGAAGAGCAGGCGATGCAAGCAGTGCGCGCGGTCAGCACCGCCCTCAATGGCTTGAGCAGCAGAAAACACGAGTGGTCCGCCGCTCTTGAAGCGATGCACTCAACTGCAACGCTCTTCTGCAGCGCCTTCAACAAGTAAGGTTCGTATCTGAACGATTGCCGGGTGGATGAAATCTCAATGCTTGACGCAAGTCGAGCGGGGTTTCTCCACCCGGCAACATCTTTTGCGACAGATTCGCAGCCATCAGAGAGTGCATTATCAAGTAATGCCTTCTCTCATGCCTGTGAAAACAGTCATGACCAGTGGTTCGCCACTGGAGTTGGGAACGGAACGCATCACATTTAGTGGGCTGCGCTCCGAGCCACGTAGATCGGTTAAACAAACTAGCGACTTGACAGACGCGGGTAAGCACTCAATTGCCCCGGTCGCTAGCCACACACAAAAGTGGACAGGATAAACCGAAGGAAGCGTCGTGGTCAGCCTCTGGCTTCTGATGCGGATTGCCTTCACGGGTAATTCGTCTCAAGGCTACACTGTCCGCCACGTGGACTTCGGCGTACACCTCGAATGAGGAGCTTTTGTGGCTTAGGCGCAAGGTGGCCAATCCCAGGAAACGGCCAGACCGACCCAGTTCTATCTGGGTGAATAGTCAGTCAACCATTTGCCGCTCTGCGGCTGTGCCTCGCCCGGTTAATTCAACCCGACCGGATGAGAACACAAAACCCGCCTGGATACGGGAAAGCCGATATACAACAATCTGTAAGTTTGGATAATGCCCGGACGCCAACGACTTAATTGTGCACTTCGGTGCCTGCTCGAAGTCGTTGGTTTTTCTGTGAGCAGGAGGTCGTTTTCCCGACCTCATGAAACAAGCTTGGGACCATTCAATCCAATTGGTCTGCGTTCGTCTTAACCGGCGAGTGCTGCTGGCGGGGGTTAAACTCCAAGAGCAAAGACCCCGGAAACAGGCAGCAATGCTTGTACGGATGGGATACACCCACAAGGACATCTGAAGAACTTGCAGTTTGTCATCAGCTGGCTGGCGCCGCTGCCGTTTTTCCGAGCAATCGGAAAGCGGCAGCGGCTGTCGGTTTTACTAAAAATGAACATCTTAAACGGAGGTATGCCTAGAGAAACCGTTTCGTAGATTGAAGAACGCGTACGATTTCGAAAGGATTTTCGCAGCCATCAGAGAATGCATTATCAAGTAATGCCTTCTCTCATGCCTGTGAAAACAGTCATGACCAGTGGTTCGCCACTGGAGTTGGGAACGGAACGCATCACATTTAGTGGGCTGCGCTCCGAGCCACGTAGATCGGTTAAACAAACTAGCGACTTGACAGACGCGGGTAAGCACTCAATTGCCCCGGTCGCTAGCCACACACAAAAGTGGACAGGATAAACCGAAGGAAGCGTCGTGGTCAGCCTCTGGCTTCTGATGCGGATTGCCTTCACGGGTAATTCGTCTCAAGGCTACACTGTCCGCCACGTGGACTTCGGCGTACACCTCGAATGAGGAGCTTTTGTGGCTTAGGCGCAAGGTGGCCAATCCCAGGAAACGGCCAGACCGACCCAGTTCTATCTGGGTGAATAGTCAGTCAACCATTTGCCGCTCTGCGGCTGTGCCTCGCCCGGTTAATTCAACCCGACCGGATGAGAACACAAAACCCGCCTGGATACGGGAAAGCCGATATACAACAATCTGTAAGTTTGGATAATGCCCGGACGCCAACGACTTAATTGTGCACTTCGGTGCCTGCTCGAAGTCGTTGGTTTTTCTGTGAGCAGGAGGTCGTTTTCCCGACCTCATGAAACAAGCTTGGGACCATTCAATCCAATTGGTCTGCGTTCGTCTTAACCGGCGAGTGCTGCTGGCGGGGGTTAAACTCCAAGAGCAAAGACCCCGGAAACAGGCAGCAATGCTTGTACGAATGGGATACACCCACAAGGACATCTGAAGAACTTGCAGTTTGTCATCAACGAAAGGAACCCGGGCATCACCACTGGTGGTGCTCGGGTCACCTTTTTTCGACACATATTTTCTGAAGTTTTACCTTTTCAGGCATATTTACTAACAGATATAGTGATATTTTCTAGCGCATGGAAAAACTTGGGAATCTAAGAATTCTCGGCTGACGCCATCGAAAGAGGAGCAGGAAATTGGCATCCTTTCTTTTTCGCTTGACATCAGTCCAGCCACAGATGATGCGGAGTTCGCACAAGTCAGAATAGGTAAATTGAAGCACAGATTGGAGGCGTTTTGCTCATGAGTTCCAGCGTTACAGGTAGTTCAACCTACGCGCAAACACCATAAACAGTGCGTCTCCAATTCCGTGTTTTCTTTAATTGAGATCTATTACGAAGCGCTTCGTAACACCTCTTCATAGCTGTTTCTTCTCTTTGTGAGCTATCAAAGAAGCCTCTAGTTCCTTTCTTTTCTCCACGCTGTTCTCTCCCCAAATCAAACGTCGGTTATCTCACTCTAACGAGTTCAAAAGACACTCCGGTGTCAGGGATTTGCACGTTTGAAGTTCTGAGGTTCTGCGCAGGAGACAAGAGAGTTTTTCTGCAAATTTCTAGCCTATGAAAATAGTCAATGAGGAAACCTGAAATGGCAACTCATGCTGTACTCAACCAGGCAAAGCCGCTTATCGACTACAACCTGTTCGAAAGCGATGCTTTGCTTCAAGATCTGATCAAGCGCTACGGCGCAGCATGGGCTGAGGAAAGGCTCAAGGGCTTCGGTCTCTTTACCGGCAGCGCCTTCGGCATTGGAATAGCCAACGAGGCAAACACCCATCCGCCGGTGCTGAAAACGCACTCGCGCTTCGGTGAACGCATCGACCTAGTCGAATTCCACCCCAGCTATCACCAACTGATGACCGAATCGATTGGCGTCGGCGCTCACAGCCTGCCCTGGCAAGAGCCTCGCGACGGTGCCCACGTGGCACGCGCAGCGTTGCTCTACATGGCATTCCAGAACGAGGCCGGACACTGCTGCCCGCTTTCGATGACCTATTCGGCGATTCCGGCCTTGCGCAAGCAGCCTGATATCGCTGCGATATGGGAACCACTGATCACGTCGAACGCCTACGACTCGCGCTTTATCCCGTTCACCCAGAAGACCGGTGTCACTATCGGCATGGGCATGACGGAAAAGCAAGGCGGCTCGGATGTACGGGCGAATACCACCAGGGCAGTGCCGGTCGGCGCTGCCGGTCCGGGCAAGGAGTATCTCCTCACCGGTCATAAGTGGTTTTGCTCGGCGCCGATGTCGGACGCTTTCTTGATTCTTGCGCAAACGGATAAGGGCGTTTCCTGCTTTCTCGTGCCGCGCTTCAAGCCGAACGAGGAAAAGAACGCCATCTTCATCCAGCGTCTCAAGGACAAGCTCGGCAACAAGTCCAACGCCTCCAGCGAAATCGAGCTCGAAAACGCGCTCGGTTTTCTGATCGGCGAGGAAGGACGCGGCGTGCCGACGATCATCGAGATGGTCAACCACACGCGGCTGGACTGCATCATCGGCTCGGCAGCCTTGATGCGGCAGTCGCTTCTTCAGGCGATGCATCACTGCCACCACCGCAAGGCCTTCGGCAGTCTGCTCAGCGAGCAGCCGCTCATGGTCAATGTCCTGGCCGATCTGGCTCTGGAATCGGAGGCTGCCTTGCGGCTGACGATGCGCGTTGCTCGCTCCTACGACCAGGCTGAGAAGTCGGTCAAGGAAGCTCAGTTCAAGCGGATCGTCAGCGCGATCGCCAAATACTGGGTCTGCAAGCGTGCACCGATGGCTGTGGCGGAAGCACTGGAGTGCTTCGGCGGCAACGGCTATGTCGAGGAAGGTCCGATGCCCCGTCTTTTCCGGGAAAGCCCGCTTCTGGGTATCTGGGAAGGCTCGGGCAACGTCATCTGCCTGGATGTGCTTAGAGCGGTTTCGACCAATCCCAACACGCTCGATGCAGTCGTCGACGAACTCGACAGTGCACTCGGTCGCAATCGCCGCTACGACATGTTCGTAGCCTCACTCAAGCACGACATCAAGGCGCTCAAGACGGCGCCTGCCACAAAAGCTGCTGCCGCCGCTCGCGAGAAAGGGGCCCGCCGCTTCGTGGAACGTCTGGCGCTGGCGCTTCAGGCTTCTCTGATGCTCAGGGATGCACCGGAAGAGACGGCCAGTGCGTTTGTCGCGTCACGCCTGACCAATGCGGGCGGCTATGCCTTCGGTACCCTCCCCACAAAAGTCGACGCTGCAAAAATCGTCGATACGGCTTACCCGGCGGCTGCGCTGTCAGGTAAGAGCTAACGGGGTGCGGAAAGGGAGTTGCCGTGCCAGGAGCACGCGCAACCCCTTTCGACCCGTCAACCCTGGTCTCAAATCGACCAGAACGAAACGCAGAACTTTTGAAAGACTCAGATGGAAAACATCGAGGCTCTCACTTACGCAATGATCCTCATTGCGCTTGGCTTGGGGATCATCGCCGCTTTGACTCTGCCACTCGGTCAGGTTATCGTCGCCCTGGTGGCGGCGTTTTACCTGTCCTTCCTGTATTTCAGCCCGCTTACTTCCGCCTGGTTCAGCGACACGCTTGTCGGCCAACTGGGATTCAGTAAGCAGGCCCTGGCGATATGGGCGGGCATGGTCGTTTCCTTCGGCATTTCCGCGGGAGCGACTGTCGCCTACAACCTGAACAGAGGTCGTATTCGCGGCGACGGGCTCCCACCCGCCGTCTGACGGCTTCGACAACGAAAGCAAGGCGGAGGGTTCTCCTCCCTCCTGCTTTTCGTCTGCAACTCGAACACAACGTGCAACAAATGCTCTATCAAACCGCTCACATCCTGCTAGGACTGCTGGCTCTTGCCGGTGGTTTTACAGCAGGTCGAAAAATTCACCGTTCTTGGTTCTCCGGAATTCTCTGGGTGGTGCTGTTTTTCACCGTATCGGCAATGAGCCCGGAAATCATCAGTATCCTGGCTGCCGCAATGGCTCAAGCAACCGGCTTCGGTCAGTCAATCTGTTCGGAATTGATCGGCTACGCCATCATATTTGGTGGCGGCATTTTCTTTGCCCTGACACTTCCTCCTCCGGGCACGTTCAGGGTTAGAACCGAACGTCCCACCACCACAATATAGGAACAGCTCGCATGGAGCAGTACCAACTGGTGCCGCTGATCGCGGCAATGTTCGCGCTTTTGGCAGGCTTATTCACCGGCATCAAGCTGGCTGAAGCCTCATTTGCGCCGCGTCTGAATATCTTTGCCCTGGTAGCCCTGGTGCTGGCCTTCGTGTTCGGCACCCAGGTATCGACGTGGCTTACCGCAGCACTCACAGTCGTTGTCGGTTCGCACTTCATCGCCGCGCTGATCGCGGTATCCGTTCTCTCCTTCGTGACCGGAGCCCTGTTTGTGCTCTCCGGATTCGTGGGGCGAAAAGGAGCAAAACCTCCGTCAGGCGATCAGTAGCCGGACTTGAGCTTTCTAAAAACGAAAGGAAAACTCAATGGTAAACATTGTACCGAGCATACTACTGAGTCTTGGAGCACTGGTGATAGGCGCCATAGCAGGTGCACTTTTCACCGCGCCCTTCGAGGCTAGTGGCCCTCGCTCGCTCTTCAGACACTTCCTCTTTACCTCTCTTGTCGCCGTCCTGGTGCCGGTGATACCAGTTCTGGTCTGGGGCACGGAAGTGTTCACCAATCACTTCGACGGCACGATGAACATCTTCATGTTCGGCAGTGGTGCCGCCGGCGTGTTTTTCACGGCGCTCATCATTTGGAAAACGGCTGCCGGCCGAATTGCCGAGCACCTGTCCATGGTCGAACAGGTAAAGCCCTTCATCCTTACGAACTTCAAGGTTCTGGACGGAGATGAAGACGGCGTATTGTCCGGCGGCGACCTGGCGCATGCAGAGACCGAGAAACTGCTCACCGACGAAAACGATCGCAAGGTGCTCACCTTCGTGCGCAGCAATCTCGGCTTCATCGGTCACGGAGTAGGTTCTTACCGTACCTACAATGCGGCCACCAAGACGACCTCTTCGCATACCGTCTCGGTAATCAGCCCGCGCGACGTCGAGGGTTTTGCTGAGCGAGAGCAGGCGAAGTACGCAGCCTGGAGATAATCAGTCTTGCGTTGCCGCAAGACTCACGCAACTCAAACAAGTAAACGGAGAACACGATGATAATCTTCTTTACTCTGATGTTCGGCTTCATGGGTGCAGGTATTGGCGGGCTTTTCGGCATGCTTATCGTCTGCCCGTTCGAGCCGAAAGGCCCGAAAGTGCTGATGCGTCAATTTGCCATCGCCACATTGTTGGCTGCCCTTTTCTATGCCGTGCCGGCTCTAATTCTCGGACCCACAATGTTCTTCGATCCAGCCGTTGTGCCGATTAGCATGGGGCTGATGAGCGGATTTAGCCTGGGAATTTTTCTGGCGGCGCTGATCACCTTGGATACGGCATCGGCGCGAGTGAATAAGTATCTCGCTATGGTGCCCTTGGTCGGTCCGTTCGCAACCACAAACTTCGCGGTGCTCGATGTGGACCAGGATATGGTTCTCTCCGAAGGCGACCTCGGTCACGCCCTGGTGCAGACCCAGTTTGCCTCTGAAGCCGATCAAAAGGTGCTCAAGTTCATGCGCAGCAATCTGAGCGAGATCGGGCACGGCGTCGGCTCCTACACGACCTACAACGGCACAAGCTCCTCGACCAATACAGTCTCGGTGATCAGCCCGCGCGATCTGGCCGGCTTCAGCGAAAAGACCTTCGCCAAATACAGCGCCTGGAGATAGTTCCGGCCTTGTAGAAAGTCACAATAAAAGGACATCTGCATGTCGAAAACAAGAACCAAAGCGGGCACTGAGACAGAGTTCGCTGCGCTCGATGCCAAGCGAAACGCGCTCTACAAAAAGCTTTGTCCGGGCGACAAGCCCTGGGCGTACAAGCAAAAGTACGCGGTGCGCGTGGGCGTTCGTGAACTGATCGTTTTTGCCGAGGACGATGACGCCGCCAAAGCGGTGCAATCGTCCTTTTATAACTTTCAATCTGTTCCGGTGCGCGTGGTTCTCCACCCGCACATGAACGCGCAATACGGCGAGCGTCCCTCCTACAAGGACAGGGATATCGCCGCCCCTGAGTTTCAGTCCGCCTTAGCCGAAGCGAAAGCACTCTGGAAAAGCCTGTGCAGCGAATATGCTGCATTCATCGGCGGCGACGGCGGCTCCTTCACTTCCGGTGCCGGCATCGCCGTCAACTACATAGCGCCGCGCTGCCGCAATCATCAGACCAAAAACGTCATCGAAGACTACGAGGCGTTCCCAAGCCAGCAGTGCGCCGTGCACGAAGCAACGCGCGACGAAGTGATCGCGCACCTCTCCCGCAAGGGCATCATCGCCTACTGGAATTGCGGCTGGTCTGCATAGTGCAACGTTACATCTTGTTTTATCCCGAGGCTCTAAACACTACTACCGGAGAAAATATGGACGAACCGCAAGAGAACACACACGTGGATCCAGTTCAGGCTGAGCAGCCTGAGCCACGCACTAAAGCAAAAACACTGGTCGATCTAACCGACGACCTGTTGTTTGCAACAAGATGGGTTCTCTACCCGATTAATTTCGGACTGCTCATCGCTCTCACCATTTACCTGGCCAAATTCGTCTATCAAGTCTTCGAACTGGTCATGCAGGCACCGTCGCACATCATGTCGCACGGCGCCGGACATTCCGCTCTCATGATCGAGATGGTCAATCTTCTCGATCAGGCCATGATTGCTTCTCTCATGATCCTGACGATCATGGGCGGGCACCAGATCTATGTGCGCCGCTTCCGCGAGCGCCGAGCGGAAGAGAGCCCGCAATGGCTCGACCATATCGACACCATCATGCTGAAGGTCAAGCTCGGCTTGGCTTTCGTGGGTGTTTCGTCGGTGGTGCTTTTGCAGGACTGCCTGAGTGAAACCCAGGTACCGACCGAAGTTTGGGTCCAGCATCTGGTCATCCACATGACCTTCCTGTGCACGACCCTGATCATCGCCTGGGTTTGGAGAATCATGCGCCTCAGGCCCTGAGCCTGAGCCAAAACAAACGGAAAAATTCATGCCGACAATTTCCACGGAAGATTGCAAGCGCGCCATTGTCGCCGCCTGGCCAGCCGAATTCGGCGACGGCGCAGACAACTTCAAGCGCGTTTCCAAAAAAGGCAAGAAAGGCGAGCCCATTGAGCGCGTCTTCATTCACCGCCAGTTGCCGCTCAAGGCGATTGTCGTTGAAGAAAACGGCGCCATCGTCAAAACGACGATCAAGGGAGTGGCTGCCTTCGAACTGAGCGACGAGTCGGAAGCCGACCAGGAATTGGCTGACAATCTCGACAGCGAGGAGGCCTATGCCTTCTACGAGAAGCACGACCTTTTCCCGCCGTCCGATTTCTACTTCTATGTCTCGGACAAGCCGGATGAGCTGTCAAAGGAATACCCCTCCTGGTTCGTCCTCGTTCCTGTCGCGTTCTACGATCGCGAAGGACACATGTACGACCAGCAGGTCAGCCATCTGATCGCCCGTCATCTTCCCGATGACTGCGGTGAGTCAAGCTCCTGCAATTTCTCTTCGGCGACCAAGCCGGAAGATCTGCGCAACGAGCTGACTGCAAGAGGATTCCGGCGCAGCCCGGAGTTCGACAAGTTCATGGATCGCTAAAAGCGATTCACCAACAACACATCCCGGCAAGCAGTTTTTCAAAACGCTTGCCGGCTCATTTGCAACCATTCATCTCTGAAAGGAGACAGACCATGCCACAGACAGCCAACACGAGCGAGAGCGCTCTTCTTTCGATCCTGGCGCACTTGTGCGCCCTTCTCACGTCCACAGTCGTGAGCATCTTCGGGCCGATCGCCATTCTGGCCATTGCCGACAGCGAAGCCGTAAAGGCCAACGCCCGCGAGTCGCTCAACTTCCAGCTGACGATGCTTATCTACGCGCTCATCTCGATTCCGCTCTGCTTCATCTTCGTCGGCTTCATCACTCTCTTCATCGTGGCGCTCTGGAGCTTCATCGCTCCCATCTTCGCCATGATCAATGTGGCCAGCCACCCTGAGACGCCGCACCGCTATGGGATGATCTTTCATTTCTTCCGCTAAGCAGGAAGAAGCAGTGAAAACCCGGCTGCACACCGGCAGTTGAGAAGCAAGAAGAAAATTCAATGAAGTGCAAGTTCCCGCGCTGGGAGTGCTTACGTGAAAATCCTCCGTTCGCACTCCCGGCGTCGATTCTTTTCAATAGAGGCGACGCCCAATCGCAAACAGACTCGGCAGATTGAAAGCTGGTTCTATTTGCGCCTGCGCGAGCAGTGTTCTTGCTGCCGCGCCTCACCGGGAGTCAGTAGTGTCAAAGGCACTCCCCCGTAGTCTGCACGGGTTGCAGACAATAAGGACCAAAGCAATGTCCGAAGAAAAGCACGAAGGCTGCAATTGCAGCAACACACCGATTAGCGACGAACAGTTGCTCGCCAACCAGGCGGAAAACAAGGCCAATCTCGCCTTCATGTGGCTGGGGAAAGACCGCATCGATGCGGCCGAAGTGCATCTGGAAGGTGCCGCCAAGCTTTTGGCCCTGAGCGGCATCCAGGAATGCGAAGGCACAGCGCTCTATGCAGCCGCACGCGCCGCCATCGCCCAGAAGCGCGGTCAAAACAAGGCCGCCCTGCGTCATGCACGCAAGGCGTACCTGATCCGCAAGAGCCTTCATCCGGCCCACCACTATTCGATTGCTCTCGCCCAGGCAAACTACGGTGAGATGATGGCGGTTGTCGTCGACAAGGAAAAAGGCCTGGCGATCATGACTGAAGGGCTGGAGCTGCTCAAGGCTGCCGACGTCGGCACATCCGAGCATTTTCTCGCCTGGAAAGAAAACGCCATCAAAGAAATCACTGAGACCATGAACGGTCTGAGCTGATTCAGAACTAGAGGTTATATACAAAGGAGTCTTCGAAATGAAGCGCAACGCCATGCTTTCTCTTGCGGCTGCCTGTCTTCTTGGGCTTTTCTCAGCCCAGGCATCGGCCGCACAGATTGAAGAAAATTCTTCCTATGACAGCTTCGCACCCGATGCTGTTCAGGACGCCGTAAACAAGTCGGGAAAAACGACGGTTTACATCATCACTGATCACAACAATTGCTCGGCAGCCTGCGGGCAAATGCTGCAGCAGTTCATCTATGCTCAGAGCGATTACCCGAATATCGCCTTCAAAGGCGGTACGGCAGAGGGGTGGGGCATCCCCAAAGAGCTTCTGCCTTTCGCTCTGGTGATCGCCCCCAATTGCGGTGTGATCCGCCGCATGCCCAATTTCACACCGGCAACCGATGTGGCGATCAAGTACTTCATCGACCACTTGAGCGAAGGCGCTGCCATGCAGCCGGTGACAAGGACCTGCCACTAAAAAGTGGTGAGATGAACAATAAGAGTCGCTGAGACTCCTGCCCACGACTGTGCTGGCGTGCATGTTCAAGAGCAAATTCAGGCTCGTGTACATGCATGCCGGCGCTGAGTTCGATCTCTATAATTTCGTTTTTGGGTGCCTTTTACTATATTTAAGAGTATCCACAAAACAGTAAACCCTGGGGCGTTTTCAATGGTCTAAGATGTCTTACAGGGGCAAGCGGCGACTTCGTGATGACTGACGAAAAGTCCGACAATTCAAAAACAAACGAGACCGCATTCGATACAGATCCGCCGGGTCATGTAGGCGAAGACACGACGATTGTTTTGAAAAACGCCGAGGACGATCCCCAGGCAAGCAAAATCAAACCGCAAGGACGCGCGCTTGGCACCACAATCGGTGGGCACTACCGACTGGAATCACGCATCGGCAGCGGTGGCTCGAGCGCAGTTTATCTGGCCACGGATCTTTCCTTAGGCAGAAAGGTGGCAGTCAAACTGCTTTTGTCCGGCGCTTATTTTTCCGACGAAGAAAGGCTGCGCTTCCAGCGCGAAGGCAGAGCCGTGGGTTCTCTCGATCATCCACATATCGTACGGATCTTCGAATTCAATACAACAGAAAATGACGAACCCTTTTTGGTAATGGAATATTTGCAAGGAAAGTCACTTGCAGACATAGTCAAAGAGCGTGGTGCAATTCCTGTTGAAGAAACCCTGGACTGCATAGCCCAAGTGGTGCAGGCGCTCGCTTACGCGCACAAACGCGGCATCGTGCATCGCGATATCAAATCGAGCAATATCGTCATCGTTGAAGACGCCGATCATCAAAAGGTCGCCAAAGTAGTCGATTTTGGGTTAGCCAGACCAGATGAAGAAACCGGCAAAGGACTGACGCTGACAGGAACTATCTTCGGCAGCCCGCTTTATATGAGCCCGGAACAATGCCGCGGAGAAAGGGTCGATGCACGCTCGGACATCTATTCGCTCGGTTGCGTCATCTATGAGTGTTTGACAGGCCATGTTCCATTCAACGGCGCCTCGATTATGGAAACCTTCCGCATGCATATCGATGAGCGTCCGGCCCCGATTGCCGGCAAGCTAAAGTCGGTCAATAATGCCGCCGACATAGAAAAGGTAGTTTTCCGCTGCCTGGAGAAAAACCCGGCCGACCGCTATCAAGAAGCTGAACGGCTGGAAGAAGATTTGAAACGGCTCGAGAAAATGACCAGGAGCGGTGTTCTAGCCAGTGCAACATCTCTGGCTAGAGAATTGCGTTCTGGCGCGACCGGCCAGTTCAAAAAGAACAGAAAAATATGGATTGCCTTGATCATTTTCTTTGCTGGATTAGTCGGCATTCCGCTTTTGCGGCCTCAAATCATCACTGAGGCGGCAGACAATTATTGGCGCTCGATTGATCTCAAAGCTCAGCAAGCTTTTGACGAAGGTGATTATCAATCAGCCGAGAAAAATTATCAGCACAGCCTTGATTTTGCCGCCTACGCGCCCGTCTCCAAACGCGAAGTGAGAAAGAAAGAAACCATACAGGGACAACTTGATCTGGCTTTCGCCCTCGAGCAAAAAGATCGCATCGCCACTCTCAGTGAACAATTGAAAGAACTGAAAAGGTCCAATCCGGATGCACCGGAAGTTGCTTTCGAAGGTTCAATGCCGATGCTGCTTAAATCGGTGGAGAAGTTGAAAGCACTGAAAGCTACTGAGGAAAAAGAGGAAAAACTTGGAACGCAAAACAAATCTAGCCCTCAACTCAATAGTGGAGAAGCGCAGGAAAGCGCATCGGCCAAGGCCGCAGCCGAAATACTGGACCGCGCCAATGATGCTGCAGAAGTAATGATTGAAGACGGGCAAGTCATAGAAGCGGGACGGTTTCTGAAGACGGCTTATGAAAACACTATCGACTATTTGCCCGACACCAATGATGCGGTGCCACGTTCGCTCATTAATCTAGTTTCCATCACCATCAACACAGATCCTCTGCGAGCATTTGTTTACATGACAAAATGCCAGAATCTTGTTTACGATCAA
This sequence comes from uncultured Candidatus Obscuribacterales bacterium, assembly GCA_964531315.1. Lineage (GTDB taxonomy): Bacteria > Cyanobacteriota > Vampirovibrionia > Obscuribacterales > Obscuribacteraceae > QKMZ01. The sequence continues at coordinate 43,284 of CAZHEZ010000029.1, forward strand.
TCGAAAAAGTTTCAGCCTCTAGCCAGAGCACGCTTTCTGTCTGAGCTCGGACGTAGTTATCTTTTGGCTTTGATGCCGCACATGGCTTACGAACCCCTCAAAAAGGCAGTTAGTATCTATGCATATCAATATGCGCTGACTGGTGCCGGAGCGGGCACCGCCTATTTGCGTCTGGCGGAAGCTCAGATCAGACTGGGTGATCCAGCCAATGCATCGGCCTCTCTGGAATTGGCTGAGCGCGCCTTCCACGCTGAAGAGAAGACCTTGCCGGGCAATAGCCTGCGCTGCCAATTGACCAAAGCAGAGATTTTGATCAGAACAGGCAAAGTGAAAGACGGCGTCGATATTCTTGATCGCGAACTATTGAGGCAGGAAAAACGCTTCCCGACAAGGCATATGGACCTGACGGAAACCCTGTATTTTTACACGCGCCTGATGATGAAAGTACCTTACAGCACAGTCACCGAGAAAAAAGCCAGATGTCTGGCCGCACGAGTTTGCGGAATGTGGGAAAGCCGGGGCGAATACGCTTTTGCGTCCACAATCTGGATGGCACTTAGCAAATATGACGGGGACAACAGAAAGTTGCTCCAAGCGGAAAAAAGCATGCTGCGCGCCCTGGCTGATTTCAAAAAAATGAAGAGTTTCGACTACTATTCGCAGGTCAGCGTATATTCCAATCTCGGCGAATTGCAATTGAGAAAAGCCGACTACAAGGGTGCCTACGCGAATCTCAAAATAGCCGAAGAATACCTTACCAAAGCAAAATCTCAGCAAATCGGTTCGATCGTCGGAACCACCGGTGCATCCGATAAGTTTCTCTATCGCCGGCTGGCCGATGTTACCGAAAAGCTTGGCTTGAGAGAAGAAAATAAAAAATACAACGAACTTCTGGAAAGCTCTTTCTGAGACGCTTTTCATGGAATTTTCTCCAATCAACAGACCACCTTTTTGCCTCTAGCGCAAACCTAGCGCAGCAGTTGCCTGCTGAGATTTCCATAAGCAAGTGGCTTGCGGAGGTGGGCGTCCGGCACCGTTTTTTTTCTCAGCTTAAAGGCTGCAGATCCTCATCCGACATGAGGATTTGAGCTGATCAAACTGAAACGGTTCTTGAGAGTGTTTGAGAAGAACCCTCAAACTGTTTCATCAAGACAAACTTCACAACCTCAGAAATTGCATCTCTGAATTTCCGAAGATTCAGTTTCTACCACCCGTCTTATCTTTCCCAGAGGAAATCCAAAACAGCACATTCGCGCGTATCCGCACGCCTCTGAGAACACCCTGCGGTAAGGAGTCCATCCTTACAGCTTCAGACCCAGCTTCACGGCCGTCCTTGGGTGGACGGCTATTTCAAACTTCACTGGAGGTCAGACCGTGGAAAATACTCCTCAGGTTACTGACGATGTCCCGGAGCAATTGAAGCGTTATGACGAACGCATCACAGCCCTGGAAAGAGCGGTAGAAGAGCTCAAGTCCGCAAGAACGGTACTGGCTCAGACACCTGCCCAACAACCTGCGGCAACGCAGGCTTATGAACCGGCCGAACATGTGCCGGCAGCGAACAATCCTGTCACCGGTCAGACGCAGACTCAAGTCGAAGCCAATGGTGCCGCGACAATCCAACGCGACCCACAGACTCAGACGACAACCAAGCCACCGGCACTGCCTGCGCAAGGACAAACAGCCGACCCGCAGCCCAACCAAGCTGCCGCCCAAGCCGAGCCCAAATCCTCTGGCTTCTTCGGCGTGATTCCCTGGATCATCGCCGCGTTCACCTGGTTCTTCAGTGGCTCCTTTCTCGCCGGAGCCGTCGTCGGCATCGCTTCTGCCGTTGTCATCTCTATGGTTCGCAAGAACCTGAGCGGTGCCAGTCAGAAGGCGGAGGACAAGCCGAAAGAAGGCAATGCCGAAGGTGCCTCCGCTCGAGTTCCGAGAGGACCGCGCATCAAATCCAATCTGGAAGAGTCCATCGGACGCTACTGGTATTTGTGGACAGGAGTCTGCTTGCTGGTCGTCGGTCTGGGCTACGGGCTCATGCTTGCCTATGAGCATGTCGGCCCGCTGATGAAAATCCTCTCCTGGTTCGCCGGCGCCGCTGCCCTTGTGGTGGCAGGCGAATACGCACATCGCAAGATGGACTTCAAGCCCTTCGGCTTGGCGCTCGTCGGCGGCGGTTACGCAGTTGCTTATTTCACCGTTTACGCGATGCAAAACATCGCCTCGGTGAAAGTAATCGACAGCGTGGTCGTGGACTCTTGCCTGCTTCTGGCTCTGGCAGCCGGTTGCATGCTCCATTCCATGTGCAGACGTTCGGAATCAATCGCCATACTGGCGGCACTGCTCGCCTTCGTCACTCTCTCACTGAGCACAGTCACTGCCTTCACGGTGGTGGCGGCAGCGGTGATGGTAATCGGACTGGCGGCGGTGATTGTCCGCATGCGCTGGCTGAACGTCTACCTGGCCGGCACCGTCGGCTCGTACCTGACATTTGCTCTTTTCACCCAACCGCAGATCACGACAAGCGTGGCCGGTCTTCAGGGCTTCCTCATCTCGGGCGCCTTCCTGACCGCTTACTGGCTGGCTTTCAGCGCGGTGCTCTTCTTCATCCGTGACCCGGAAGCAAACGCCAAGGATCGCTCCTACTCGCTGGGAGTCTCGGTCATAAACGCCTGCGCCTATGTGGGCTTGGCCCTCACTGCCCTGGGCACAGAATTCGCCGACTGGCGGTATATCTTCCTCTTCGCCGCAGGCGCCTGCTATTTCGCATTTGCCTTCACGGCACATTCGAAACGCCTGTCGGGAGCGCAAACGCTCTTTACGTTGGTAGGCTTGATGCTGACCACGGCAGCCTTCCCGCTCTGGCTCGATGCCACCGCGGTTTCGGCAGTCTGGCTTCTGGAAGTCCCCTTGCTCGTCTTTGCCGGGCTGGCGCTCAGGCAACCGACCTTCCGCGCCTTTGCAGCCGGGCTGACTCTCTTTGTCGGCGCGCGTCTGCTCACGCTGGACCTCGTTTTCGGCAGCACGCACACAGTTGCGCTTCTGGGCTGGACCATTTCCTGGCCGGTCTTGATCGGCGTCGTCGGCGTGTTTGCCTTCGCGCTTTCCGCTCTCGCCTATCGCCTGCCGGCTCTGGCAGACCCGCAGCATCAAGTCGAAAAGCACATTGCCTACCCGTTCTACCTGGTGGCATCGGCAGCAGTGGCGTGGCTGATCCCAGCGGTTGCCGCCGGGGCTGCTTCGCAAAGCCTCTGGTTCGCCTTCGAGGCTGCGGTGCTTCTGGCTCTGGGCGTGAAGCGCAACGATCGGGTGGCCGAATACCTCTCGCCCATCTTCTTCGCGACAAGCGGCATCACGCTGCTTCTCAACAACGCAGACGTGGGCACGATTGCCACGTACATCAACGTGGCTGTGTTCTATGCCGCCAGCGCCTTCTACAAGTGGAATGCGCCCCGCCGTCAAGACAGCCTGGGCTACCACTTCCACCATGCCTATGCGATCGGCGCTGTGGCTCTCACCTGGGCGCTCACCATCATCAACAATGCAGGCGACCTGTCACATCTGGCTCTCTGGCTCAGTCTCGAGAGTGCAGTCGTGGTGGCGGCCGGCTTCGCTCTCAAGGACGGCGTCTTCCGTCAATTGGGTGGACTGGGTCTGGCCGGTGCATATGTCGCTACCATTGCCGGCTTCACTGCCTGGACATGGTCGACGACTCTGCCTGTGGTGGCGGCCTTCTACGCACTCAGCTTCATCTATCGCTACATGCGCGTCGCCAATGCGCAGCATCCCAAGACTTTCGCCGATCACATCTTTGCGCTCGGCGCAGACGAAAACGCCTTGTTCCGCCTGGCTTACGCAGTGGCTGGAACCCTCCTGCTCTTTGCAGTGACGGGCACTCTGGCGCCTGCGCATGTGGAATTATGGTGGGCGGCTGAAGCTGCCGTCATCACTGCCGCCGGGTTCGTCCTCGGTGACAGAGAGTGGCGGTACATGGGTCTGGCTGCCTTCATCGCCACAGCAGGCGCGCTGGCCGTGGGCTTCAACGCCTGGACCTGGATGAACGTCGTTCCGGCTGCGCTCTTGTTCTACGCAGCTTCCTTCGCCTACCGCTGGCTGCCGCTCAACGACAGCCTCGGCAATGACAGCTTGATCAACCGGCATGTGCCGCAGATTGCCAATGAGCGCGAACTGGTAAGTTCCGCTTTTGCAATCGTCGGCGCACTGGTGACAACGACGGCGCTGTATGCGCTGCTTGCCTGGCAATGGCTTGCCGTTGCCTGGTCGCTGGAAGCGATCTTGCTGCTCACCATCGGTGTACGGCTCAACGACAAGGTCTTCCGTTACAGCGCTCATGCGGTGTTCGGCTTGATGCTGGGCAAGCTCGTGCTCTGGGATTTGCGCGGAGCCGAGCAGTATGTGCGCGTGGTCACCTTCATCGTCGCCGGCATCGTGTCGATTGGCGCCGCCTATATCTTTGCCCGCTTCGAAAAGAAGCTCGGTGAAGAAAGAGATGCGGCCGCACGCAATCAGGGCGAGCAACTGCCCGGTGAGGAAGATCATCAATAAGCGGACAGCTCGAACGGTCTGACACTGGCCCATAAAGCCGGTCGGAAACCGCTCGAGCTCTTAACAGAAGCGCGGTGGGGGAGCAGTTCTTGCTTCCTCACCGCGATTTCTTTGAGCAACTGTCTTGCAACAGGAGCAAATATGCCTGGACAAAAACGTGCCCGCTTAAAGCGCGGCATCCCCAATATGTTCACGCTGGGCAATGCCTTCTCCGGCTTCTCAGCAATCATCTGCGCTGTTCTATCCACCCAGACTCCGTCATTGCTGACCGTAAGCGCCGGGCTGATCTTTCTGGCCATGGTCTTCGATGCCTTAGACGGCCGCGTCGCCCGCATGACCGGTGTGACAAGCGATCTGGGCGCCAATCTCGATTCACTGTGCGATGCCATCAGCTTCGGACTGGCACCGGCAGTGGTATTGTTCCAGCTTCTTTCCGGCGCCGTCTGGATGCCTCTTCTCTGGGTGGCAGGCGCTTTCTACGTTGGTTGCGCCGTCTACCGACTGGCCCGCTTCAACGTCGAAACAGGCGATCACTCCGAAGACGCGCATCTCTGGTTCAACGGTCTGCCCTCAACCGGAGCGGCCGCCGTAGTCAGTCTCGGCGTTTTCGCAAGTGGATTTTTCGCGGTCACCTTCTTGCCTTATGTCATCCTGGTAGCAACTGTGGTGGCATCGGAACTGATGGTTTCCCACATCCGCTTCCCGCACCTCAACTACTTCGTGCGGCTCTTGAAGAGGTCTAAATAGTTTTTCTCAGGCAGGGCCGTTGTCAAAAACAGCGGCTTCTGCTGACTTTTAGCAAAAGGAGACTTATGGACCCTGCTTCAAAAAACGACGAACAGGCAGCGCGATTCGATGCTGCTGTATTCGACATGGACGGCACGCTGGACGATAGCGAGCCCATCCACTGTCTGGCATACCGCCAGGTTTTGGAACGTTTCGGCAAAGAACTGTCGGATGCGGACTATAACCGGCGCTTCACTGGCGCCACCGACAATTTCATCGCCACTGCTCTGATCGAAGAACACAATCTGACGATCTCGGTGGAAGCATTTCTCAAAGAGAAAGAAGCTCTCTTCATCGAGCTTATCGCCGGACACGCTGTGGCGTTACCAGGCGTGCTCAAAACGCTCGAGAGTTTCCATTCTCAAGGAGTCAAGCTGGCAGTGGCATCATCGGCCACTCTTCACGCTATCGAGACGGTGCTCAAGGCTTTGAATATTCGTCACTTCTTCAGCGTAATCGCATCAGGCGAAGAAGTGGCCAATTCCAAACCGGCACCGGATGTATTCTTGCTTGCCGCTCAGCGACTGGGAGTAAAACCGGAGCGCTGCCTCGCCTTCGAGGACAGCGAAAACGGCACCCGGGCTGCAGCGGCAGCCGGCATGCACTGCATCGCCATTCCCTGCCAGTCGACGCGCGGTCAGGACCATTCCGCCGCCAAGCTGATTTTGGCAAGCATGGAAGATGTCGACACCGCCGCCCTACTCCGCAGTTAAAACCTGACCAAAATAGCTGCCTGTGCGTACTTTGCTCCGGCAGCAAAATAGAGGAAGGACTTGATCAATGGATCTTACAAGTCTTACCAATCCTTTGTCTAACCCGCTGTTCTTG
>CAZHEZ010000030.1:0-48996 GCA_964531315.1 uncultured Candidatus Obscuribacterales bacterium
CATCCTTGAGTTGCTGGAATCCCTTATTCATCAAATTCCACGCGTCAAAGGTGTTTCTAAATCGGTCCGACCAATTGATGGCCCGGCGCTGTCTGAAGAGATCCAGTTCTCTGGCTATGTATTTGCTCTTTTCGCGAGTCAGCTCAAGCTCTTTGTTGAGCTCTGCGATTTCTGCCAAAAGTGGCTGTGTTTGCCGGTCAGAGCGTTCAGCTGGTTGTCCTTGAGAGGGCGAATTCGACTGTGTGGAATTGCCCAGGGAAGATGAGCTGTTTATGGCCGCCATCATATTTACAGACGCGCTTACTTGATTGCCGGTCATGAGGCTGCCCCCACTAAAGACTTTGACCTTGATGTATAAAGCATTTCTATCAGTCCGGAAGGCGGCAACCAACCGACTTCTTCAGCATTCGTTTCTTGCGTTGATATGAGTCGAAATACAAATTCTTGCTTCTCGGAATTGGCTATTGGTTCAAATGAAACCACAATGTCTCCTTCCCTCTCATCAATGCGCTTGGCGCTCGACGCATGTCTCAAGACATCGCCAGTCGGCGTCAAGATCTCGAGCAAAATATGACCGACCTTCTCACCATCGGGAGATTGGCCCGGTATGCGAATTCCGCACAAGCCGGGAAAATCAGATCGTAACCGCATTTCCTCGACGGCGCGGAAAGGATTTGCTGCTGCATAACCGATGCTGCCGGTGAGCATTTCATTGATTTCCGCCATCCATTCTTCTTCGATTAGTTCCTGGCGGTATTCGTTGTAGACCTGCTCATAGGCATCATTCTTAATGCGCTCTGTGAGAGCTTTGTCTTCTATGAGCCGGGAAATTCCGTGAGCCCAGGACTGCGGTGTATTCTGCACAAGAATGCCTGTCTGGCCGTCTCGTATACAAGAAGAGTAAACGTCCACGTCCGAATAAACACCGGCTACGCGGCAGGCCCCGTAGTCACGGAATTTAGTGTTGTTCTTCGAGCGATGAAACAGCGTATTGGGAAGCGGTGCCAGTCCGATATCAAATCCTTGTATATAAAACTCGCGCAAGAAACGCTCGTAATATGGCAAAAGCGGCATCAACTCTACACCCCGGCGCCCGGCCAGCTCGCTTGGCTGGCAGCCCCATATAGTCAGCGAAACTTGATCCTGATACTTGTCCAAGACCTGAATCATGCCTTCCAAAAACTCGTAATACTGGTCATCGACTACTCTGCTGGTGGCATATACGATGCGCACTTTCTCTGACGCTCGTAAGCGCCTTCTTGTAACGAGCGAAAAGTCGAAGCCAGCCTTCAGCAGTTTGACCTTCTGGCTGAATTCACTGACACGCTCTCCGAGCACTGGACTGTATACCCTTACAAGGGTCGACAAAGAAAGATATTGCTCGAGTTGATGCAGCCTGGGCGGCAGACGATGATAGCGAGCAATCTCGGGATCGGTGTCATAAGGAATATCCCAGAAATTGTCATCTAAATCGTAAACAATTGGCTTTGACGTGCATACAGCTTCATTCAAAAGATGACCATACGCAGGCTCGGTATTTCTGCAGAAAATCACGACGTCGGCCCAGTGCACATCGCTCAGTGAGGCTCTCGCTTCCAGCTTCCATCTAAATCTTATTCGCCCCTGAGAAGCCAATACTTTCAGCGGTTTGAGCACATTGATCTGGCAAGAAGCAATCAGTGATGGAACTATAGCCAGAACATTGGGAGCGCTTCGCATAAATCTTTAGCCTATCGACATAACTGGAACTTCAATCTGAGGCGGCGCTGGATCAGCTTTAGGCGGAGCCAAAGGTATGAGAGGAAGTCCGGCAATATGGGCGCGGTAGAAATTGCACATCTCCACAGGATCGCCTTGATTCACGATTTCGCCCTTGTGCATGACAATAACGTGTTTAGTGAACTGAACTATATGTTCCATGCTGTGTGAAACGATAAGTACGATGGACGACTTGCTGATCAACTCTTGCATGCGATCGCGCGCCTTGCTTACGAATTGCACATCGCCAGTCGAGAAGACTTCATCGACAAGCAGTATTTCAGGATCGATTATGGTGCCAATCGAAAAGGCCAGACGACCCAGCATACCGCTGGAGTAGTATTTAATCGGCATATCTATTTTGTCTTCCAGTCCGGAAAATTCGATGATTGCCGATTCAAGGCTGCGCATTTGCTTGAATGATCTGCCCAAAAGCGCACCATTGAGATAGATATTCTCGCGTCCGCTCAGTTCGTGGTCGAAGCCCGTGCCTAATTCAATAAGCGGTGTCACTTTTCCGCGCAAATGAATGGTGCCAATTTGGGGCGGGTAAATGCCGACAATGGCTTTCAGCAAAGTCGACTTGCCGGCACCATTCAGTCCAATGATTCCCACCCGGTCGCCACCGCTCAAACTGAGATTGATGTTTTTCAGAGCATCGAATTCCAACACTTCTCCGGCTTTAGGTTTTCCGGAAAGCGCGGAAATAACCGTCTCTTTCAAAGCGGGGGTGCGGTTCCGATAAATACGAAAACGCAGTGTGGCATTCTCAATTTGAATATACGAGTTCACTTGACCTCACAGGCGGAAAATCAAATCGCGTTCAGTTTTCTTGAGCGTGTACATGGCCACGAAAAAGGCAACGGCAGTTGCAGCTGCAGGAACGATCCATGTGTCTAAAGACGGCACTGCACCTTGGACGATTGAAATGCGGAACAGATTGACGAATCCATACATCGGATTGAGCGAAAAAATCGGTCTGAAAGCTTCTGGAATCATGGCTACCGGATATATAACCGGCACCGTATAGAACAGGGCACTAAGAAAAACTCGCAAAATGTGTGCGAGATCTCGGAAATAGACAGTAGAAATGGCAAAAAATATCGCCAGTGAAAGACAGAAGACAAAGAGAAGTGCAAAAGCAGGCACAACGCACAAGATCGTCCAATGCAACTGAACGCCAAGACAAGCGCCCAGAAGAAGAAGACTGGTCAGACTGAAAATAAAATTGGCACTCTCGGTGGAGACTGCCACCAGGGGAAAGAACATTTTCGGAATATAGACTTTCTTGAGAAAACCTTCCGCACCAGTGATTGAACCGCTGCCGATGATGAGCGAGTCACAAAAGAAACTCCAGGGCAAGAGTCCGGTGAAGACATAAACGCCGAATGCTTTGGGACCCTGTTTAAAGAGCATCGAGAAGACGAAAGTCATCACGCACATCGTCAAAAGAGGATTGAGAAGGCTCCAGGCAAAACCTAAAACCGACCGGCGATAGCGCCGCCTGAGGCTGTTAATGACGAAGCTGGCCAAAGCAAATTTGACCCTGGTCAATTCCAGAAGGGTACGTTTGGCAAAACTAATAAATGACTCTTTTCCCGGTCCCTGGATTGTGCCTTCGGCTCTTTCGGCAAATTGAGCCAGCGAACTAACGTCTGATTCGACAACCTCAGTGGTCTGCACAGCTGTTTTTCGCGACCGCGAATCCACTGGCATATCAACTTGTTTGATCATCTACTCGATCTTCCATTTCTGAACGGAGGCGGCCTTCTCAGTAACTTTCTCACCCGTCACTGGAACAAGTCACTTAAAAGGACAGGGTCTTTCCGACTGACAATTATAGTCAGTAGACAAGCTATGGTGTCCTTCGCGCTCCTGAAGCTATGTTCAGGTAGTCGTAAAGCAAAATTCATCTGGCCGGAACGCCCGCCAGACAGGCATTTAGAAGACCGCTCACGGCTAGGGTCCGCCTGCAATAGTTTTAATTACTCTGCGACCGCTTGCCAAGAACCACAATGCATAGCCGTTTCGGTTTTGCGCAAGAGCAATTTCGCTATCGAAAAGACGAGCGGTTGCCAAGAGAGGCGTGCACCGACCAGCTGAATCGAGACCGTTGTTTCCTTTCTTAGAATCAGATCTCTATATGGTTCTTTAGAGCCAGTTCGGGGAATTACACCAGATAGATAGACCAGGCTTTGTGACCGATAACGCTCCCTCAAAGACGCAAAGAGAAAAAGCGAATGTTTGGCAACACTCCAAAACCGCCGCCCAGCAGAGGCAGAATCAATCTTCCCAATATCCAGAACACCCCGACTATGGATATATACAAGACCATGTACGAGCAGGCTCAAAATAACCAGCCTCGCGAAGTAGAGCAGCTATTCGTTGCTCCCAATACGAATTTGACCTACAGCTTGAGTGTCAAGTTTGAAAGCGGCAAGCACAATCCCTTATGGACCCTGCTGGAAGACGACGGTAATGAAGCGCAGATGCTCTGGCAACAGGAGTCAGGAGACTTCGATCTGGTCAACGATATGGTCTGCATGTCCGCCCAGAGTACGCGCGCCATGGACCGGTCAAAAACAGGCATGGCCGCGGCCATAGACCCATCGCTTGTGGTCACTCAGCCCGGCTATCAAGCGCCATCCAGTGGATTTGCCAGTGGGTACGGCGGTGCCGGCAGCGCCTCAGGCAGCTATCCGGGAGCAGCCGCGCCGGCCGGCTACAATCAGGCTGACCTGCTCGGGCAGCCCCAGGCCTTTGACGCCCAGCGTTCTTCCGGCAACTTGCCTCTGCACGGGCAGTCTCAGGGCGCCCAGGTCGACTACCTGGGCGACAAAATGCCCTCTCAATCTCAGCATGGTCCGCGCTTTTCCGATGCCGGACCGCAATTGGAGACTAAGTCATTTGAAGGCTCTGTTGAAAGCACTCAAATTTCCACACTGTTCAATTCGCTTTCCAATGACGGCTTGACCGGTCGGCTCGAAATACTGGGCGACGAGAGCGTCGGCGAGATCTATTTTCTGAACGGCACACCTATGTATGCCCACGTTGCCGGTATTCTTGGCGACAATGCCATGCGCGAGTTGATCACCTGGCGCAAGGGAAGTTTTGCCTTTTTCCCGGACGAAAAGACGGATGTAAAAAACGTCATGCGCCCTTTGATGGAAACAGTCATGGAGGGCATCGCGCTTCTCGACAAGAAAAAGCATTTGGAGCGCATGGGTCTGACTACAGATGCTTATCTGGTCAAGAAAGTCCGCAACATCAGTGATACCGAAGTTCGATTGATGCTGTCCAAGGGCGAGTCCATCGATATGAATCGTCAACTGGAAGTTTTCAAAACGATCGGGCACAAATATTCGCTCAATGACTTGCTGCGCGACAAACCGATGGAATCAGCCGATTGGATTCCCATGATTTTCAATTTCCTCACCTGCGAATTGATCGATATCAGACCGCCTGATGCAGTCAAGGTCGGAGCTCTCGATTTCCTTGGCGACGGCAAATCGCAAGTGGACGCCATTCTTGAATCTATGGTGCGCCCGGAAACTGGAGTATTGAGCTACTCCGCTTTCTTGCTTTATTTACAGCATGAATTTTTCCGCTTTGAAGCCTATGGATGGCCGATGTCGATCATTCTTTTCGAGATGAATCGAAAGAAAGACTATGATACCAACCAGAAACGTGGCGACTTGCAAACCATGTTTGATGTTCTGCCACCATCCGCGGTGCAGAATGCAGCCCAGCGCATTGGCATGGTGAAGAGGCCGCTCGACATACTCGGTCATTATGAGATGCTGGAATACGCGCTGCTTTTGCCCAATACGCGCACAGCGTCGGCAGCCTATATTGCCAATCGAATTCTGCAGACCCTGACCGTAACGCCCTTGATCAAAAATCTGGATAAGAAAAGCTTGAAGCTGGCCTTTGGAGTGGCCAATCTGCCTGCCGACGGCGACAGCGTCCAGCAACTTTTGAAGGCTGCACGATCTGCTAAAAACAGAGCCGTGGAAGCCAATTTCCCGCTGATTATCTCCAAGAGCTTCAAATAGGCCATGTCGGAAGATCAATTCATACCATTCAATTTTTCCGAAGGTCAGGACCTGCGTCCGGACGCCGACGGTGCTCTGCCCATAAAAATTGGCGACTTGCTGGTGCAGTCGACAATGGTCGATCAGGAGACGCTGGACAGTTGCATGGCTCTGGCTGTAAAAATGCACGTGCCTTTGGGCAGAATTCTGTCCATGGAAGGGCACCTGGCTGAAGAACTTTTAGGCAAGGCGTTGCAAGTTCAGGACATGATTCGCCTCAATCAGCTGACCGTCACAAACGGCGTCACCGTCTTGAAGCTGATCAAGCAGCAAGCTCTTACAATTGAAGAAGCTGTGTCACGCGTCAACGCGCTGCCCACAGCCGGTGGGGTAAAGGCCAGCCGGCTGGGAGACCTTTTGCGCGAGTCAGCCGCCGCCCAGCAAAAGCAAATTGAAAAAGCGCTCATCGATGGGATTAACGCTTCTTTGCCTCTTGGTCAAGTGCTGCTTAACAGGAGCATTATTACGATCGATTTGCTCAATTCGGCACTGATGGGTTTGCGCATAATCCGCGATGGCGTGGCCACACGCAGTCAAGTCTTGCAGGCTCTGAGATCGGCGCGCTTGCGCAAACTTCCCATCCTGCAGCCGCTTATGGAAATGGGGGCAGTTGAAGAAGACCCTTATCCTTATAGCGATATTGGATACCTCATGTATTTGTCGGGGCTGATCAACGAAAGAGAATTGATTTCAGCGCGCGAAATAGAAGTTACTGAAGATAAGGATGTAGATCAGGCTCTGATTTCCTGCGGCTTTTGCTCCGAGAAAAGCGTGACGGCGCTGAATGAACTTCTCAATATGCTGCGCGAAGGAGCCCTGCAGGAAGAGCAAGCCGTGCAGCTGACCAAGAAATTGGAAACAGTCGACTGGGATATTCCCAAAGTCCTGGAAGAGCTGGAAGAACCTGATGAATATTTCGAAGAAGAATTGGAAGTCAGCGAACTTTTGAAAGTGACAGGTTGCATTCACCCTGAAGACCTCGATTTAGCGACCAACAAATCACTCAAAAAAAGACAATCGCTGGCCGTTTCGCTTCTGGAATCAGGTTTCATAACTCAAATGACACTTGATTGCGCCAATACCCTCAAGTCTCTGGTAGAACAAAGAATTCTCGATCTGGAACAGGCAAGAACTCTGCTTGCCTACTGCCACGAGAATGATGTTGAAATTGGCGCCGCCATTAAGGACTTCGATTGGTTGCCGGCGGTGATGAACGTTTAGGTTTAAGCTAAATTTCCTAAACGCCGTTATCGATAAGACCAGCTATGAAAAGCGCCGCATATGCAACAACAGCAAGTGCAGAAAAGAAAACAACGTTCGAAAACAACAAAGAATCCATTTCCTTTGCCCCCAACTCACCTATTATTTTGGTAATACGTATCGGGAAGGCAAAAAGTTCAACCGGCAACATTAAAACTCAGTCCTGAGTTTTCATGATTTCCACAAGCTCTTTGATCTGCTTTTTCATTTCCTGGCGCGGCAATTTCACACGCTCTCCGTGACCGGCAAGCACCCACTCAAAATCATAATCACTGAGCCGTTTCATCGATTTTGTCTGCTCCTGCCAGGAATACCAGCAGTAATCTCGAAAGGCATAAAGCCTGCCGGCATCGGGATCGAAGGCCAGATGATCGCCGGTGAACAGATATTTGTTTTTATATAGAAGAACCATGTGCCCTTTGGTGTGCCCGGGTACTGGAATGATGATGAAGTTTTTTTCGAACATTTGTGCGTCTTCGCCTTCGATGACAATCTCCGAATCCGGCTGAGAGTCAAGATCATCATGATGGATAATGCGGCGGGCGGAGAATCGTTCCGCATATTTTTCGGCGTCGGCGACATCGTCTCTGTGTGTCAGAAAAATATATTTGATACCGCCCATGCTATCAATTTGTTCAGCCAGAAACGGCAAATATTTAGGTGAATCAATGAGCCAGTTTCCACTCTTTTCTTGAATGAAAAAACTGTTTCCACCATAAGATCGGGGGGAATTGAATCCGCTGTAATAGACATTATCTTCCAGCTGAAGCGGAAACTGAGAGCGCACGGTTTTGGCATCATTCTTTTCTTTGGTGCCAATCGATCCGGTCGGACAGCATAAAAGTGCTCTGGTTGCCGAAATTACTTCTTCGTCTGATTGAGGCTGGTGATAAACGGATGAAAATTGCCCGGCATCGACAAAAGTCTCCGGTGCCAACTGCCTACAGGTGTCGCAATTTATACAGGTTGTGTCGACGAAGAAATTTCCCGAGACATTACTGGATACGATTTTCGAAGGATCGGCCATGTCAATCACCATTCTAAATTTAGACAAGCTACCGCTCTAAACCGCCTGAAATTCAGGCTCTACAGTCATCATACATAAATAATGGCGTCTTGAAATGATGTCCATTGTTAATCAGCACTTGTGGTCTACCTTCAATAATCGCCTGTATCAGGAACTATTTGATAATTCCAGGTCTAACTGTGAGCCGGATTAGTAGGGCAGTCAAACAACGAACATACTCACCTCTCTAGTCTCAAGAAACCATCAATTTTTCGGTCAATTGCCTGGCGGCCTAACAATAAAGCCACCAGCGCTGCTGCGACATGACGGCGGTTTCTGCCTGTCCGGCCGGTATATGTCAAACTAATTGAAGTTACCTCAATTGGGCAATTAGTCCTTAAAATCCAGCTGCCAAGATCCTTAACATACACCTTCGTTAAAAGCTCATTTCGACTACATTTCTTGTGACAGCTAAAGGTTAAACCGTGCGCAATAATCTAATAGCCCTGTGCCTGATTTTGAGTTTATCTCCGTTTGCCGCCGCCCAGGCTGACAATGGCACGGGGCCGGATTCTTTGGGTTACAACTCGCCATTTCAAAAGCGCCCTCGAGATTTGAAACCGCCGGTCGCTCCGGTGCCTGCACCAGGATTTAATCAAATTCAAAATTCCAATCAGAATCGTCCCAATCCGCAAAATGTTCAGGTTAACAGCAAGGAAAGGGACCAGATCATTCATGTTCTCAATCGGCTCACCTTCGGACCCAGCCCCCACGACATTGATGCCGTTCAATCCATGGGTCTGGATGCTTACATCGTGCAGCAATTGCACCCCGAAAACGTACCGGAAGCACAGTCGGTTTTGGATTTCACAGCAAGCTCTGATGCTCTTACAAAAACACCGGATGCATTGTTTATTGAATACGGTGGTCCGGCCATCAATGCAGCCATCGCGCAGCAAAATCTGGAACCTAAATCTGATGAAGCAAAAATGCTGCAGAACAAACTCTTTGGTGACTTCCAGAGACAGGTTGTGCAAGATACTACTAAAGCAAAATTGATGCGCGCCATCGAAAGTCCACGCCAATTGCAGGAAGTGATGGTGGAATTCTGGTTCAATCACTTCAATGTATACAGCCCCAAAGGAAGTGTTCGCTATACACTTGGCGCTTACGAACGCCAGGCAATAAGACCTTTTGCTCTCGGTAATTTTCGCGACCTGGTGGGTGCTACTTGCCACCATGCAGCCATGATGGACTATCTCGATAATTCTTCCAATTCGGCACCTAAGATTGTGGGCGGCAATCCGGTCGGGCCAGGTCTGAATGAAAATTATGCGCGCGAACTCATGGAATTGCATACCCTCGGAGTCGACGGAGGCTACAGCCAGAAAGATGTAATTGAACTGGCGCGCATTCTCACAGGCTTGACCATTTCCGGTCACGACGGCAAGACCGGTGTTTTGAAAACAGAAACTTGCGATCTTGGCACCTACTTCAATGCCAAGCGCCACGACTTTGGCGATAAGGTTCTCCTTGGTCAGGCAATCAAAGGTTCAGGTGCCGACGAGATTGAGCAGACACTCGATATTCTGTGCAAAAGCCCTGCCACGGCAAAACATATTTGCTTCAAGCTGGCTCAGTATTTTGTCTCAGACACTCCGCCACCAACACTGGTAAAACGGCTGACGGCAAAGTATCTCTCAAGCAACGGCGACATCAAAGTGGTCTTGAATGAAATCTTCCACAGCAAAGAGTTCATGGATCCTGCCGACTCGTATGTGAAATTCAAAAGCCCATTGCGGTACATCGTGTCAGTAGTAAGGGCGACACACGCTAAAGTAAATGATTACAACCGCTTGCAACAGTATCTAAACAGCCAGGGCGAACCCCTTTATGGATGCCTCACCCCGGATGGTTATAAGAATGTCAAAGACGCCTGGCTCAATCCTGATGCTTTGCTGCACCGCGCCAATTTTGCTATTGATCTTTCGACCGGACACTTCAATGGCATAGACAGTTCCAAAATTGATGCCAGAAATCTGATCAATACTCTTGGTCTGCATCTCAGTCCGGGCACGCAAGCCTCAATTGATAAAGCGCCACCAAATATGAAGGCTGCAGTCTTACTTGGTGGTCCGGAATTCATGCTTTATTAGGAGTAATTTCCATGAATAGAAGAGATTTTCTCAAAACTGCCCTTTTATCATCGGCGTTGCTGCTGCCCGGCGCCAGCGGCTGGGCGTTCAAGAATTCGAACGGAGCAAGCGCTCAGAAAAAACTGATCGTCATATTCTTGAGAGGCGGCATCGACGGGTTAAACGTCGTGGTGCCCTATGGCGATCCCAATTATTACAACCTCAGGCCGACCATAGCGGTGCTTCCTCCCGGCAAAGAAAATGGTGCCCTCGATTTGAACGGTTATTTTGGCCTTAATCCAGGCATGAATGCGCTCATGCCTTTTTGGATGAATAAAACCCTGGCATTCGTGCATGCGTCAGGATCGCCCGACCCCAGCCGCTCTCACTTCGATGCGCAAGATTATATGGAGTCCGGCATACCCGGTCAAAAAATGATCTCCAGCGGTTGGTTAAACCGCCTTGTGACAGAGTTGCCATCCGATCAAAGTCCTGTGCAGGCCATAAGCATAGGTCCTCTTTTGCCGAGAATATTCTCAGGACCGGCCACAGTAGCAACCGTTGAAAGAGTTGCTGCACCGACGCGCACAGCCCTGGACAATCCGAACGTAGGCGGTTTGTTTACCTCTATGTATGCCGCCAAAGGTGGTTATCTGGCAAAAACCTTCGATGAAGGCATCCAGGCTCATAAAACTATCAATGACAGTTTGAGCCAGCCGGCACAGACTGTTGACACCATGATTTACAAAAATCCCGCCGACAAGCAAGAACAAATTACGGCCAACCGCGGCGCGCCGCAACCAAAAAATTACAGCAATTTCGGCAAACAGCTGTCCAATCTGTTTTTGAAAGACGAAACGGTGCAGGTAGCTTTTCTTGATTTCGGCGGCTGGGACACGCATATCAGAGAAGGAAACGGCAAAGGCCAACTGGCCGACAAGTTGAATACGCTGTGCATCGGTCTTGCCGATTTAGCGGCTGGGCTGGGCGATCTCTACAACGAGACTGCAATTATAGTCATGTCTGAATTTGGTCGCACCGCTAAAGAAAATGGCAATGGTGGCACGGATCACGGCCATGGCAATGCCATGTGGCTAATGGGCGGTGCGATAAGCGGTGGTCAGGTCTTCGGCCGCTGGGGCGGGCTGGCTCAAAGCGAATTGCACGAGCAAAGAGACTTGCCCATCAACAGCGATTTCAGAGCAGTGCTGCGCCGCTGCCTGGGTGACCATATGCAATTATCTCAGGCGTCGCTCTCCAGAATATTTCCCGACTTCAAAGATACAGTCAATCCCTTTGTCACCGGGTGAACAGAGTCCAAAACAGTCTGCATAAACTAGCGCGCACAATCTCCGGATTGTGCGCGCTTCGTGTCCTGGACGGAGCAATCGCTCTTAATTGACAGTGCGGTCTTGAGTCACTTGTTGTCTCAATTGATTCTCTTCTTGATTGAGCGCCTGTTGCTGCTGCGTGGTTATGTATCCTCCATTGGCCCTGGCGTCAGCTTGTTCTTGCTGGCGAATGCTGCGGTCTTCCGTTTTGAGAGTATTATAATTTCCGCCCAGATCGCCGCGATTGCGATTGATTGCACTATTGAGGCTGTTATCTCGTCCCAGTACTTCGGATCTTCTGGGATGATTGTCTTCGAATTTATCACCGAAGTGGTAGCCGCCGCGGCCGAGCCCGCCATTGCCTCCAAAACCGCTGTTCGGTCCGAAGCCCTCTCCTCTTCCCTGTCCACCACCGAAAGCGCTGCCCTGGCCGGTATAGTCCTGGCTGACTTGGTTTCTAAGGCTTCTCTCCTCTCCGTTGAGCTGGCGTTGCTCCTGAGCGGTAATGTGTCCGCCATTGGCCCTGGCGTCCGCTTGCTCCTGCTGACGGATGCGGCGTTGCTGATTTTCCAGAGACGAGTAATTTCCGCCTAACTGCCCCTTGTCTCTGTTAATCGCATAATTCATGCGATTATCGCGACCAAGGACTTCTGATCTACGCGGATGACTGTCTTCGAATTTGTCTCCGAAGTGGTAGCCACCTCTGCCCAGTCCGCCATTTCCGCCGAAGCCAGAGTGGCGTCCGAAGCCTTCTAATTTTCTGAAATGGTTTTGACCATTGCCTGCAATGCTTGGAGAGCAGGCACTTGCCAAGACGCCAAGGCTGATTGCAGAAACAGTAGCCAGCTTTATAAATGACATAAATCAATCCTCCCTATGTTAGACACTTTGCTTCCGTTTTGACCAAGTTGCATGGTTAACGGCTTGCGTCCTGCAACGCGTACTAAACCTAGAGACGTCATCTGTAGAAAAAAAGTTCAATTATTCTGACCATATTTCGAACCGTATTTTTTATCATCCTCAGCCACTGACAGGCGCACTGTTGGTGATGCCGATCAAAGAGACTAAGATTGCCAAAAGTCCGACCGTAAAACCTAGTTGAGCAGCTTGGCGTGTTTGTGCTGATTTATCGCACCCTCTCGCCTTTCTTCAATAGCTCCGGAAATCTACTGGATATTCACGTCAGAGGACCGCGGCCATCAGAGTTCCTCTAATTGCGCCCGCACGCAGGCGCCGAAGCGTCGATTTATTCATCATCTCTTGCATTAAAAAGGTCGTTTTCAAATACTTTATAGAATACAAAAATGAGAACTGTTCCAAGCACCAACATGACTCCAATCACAATCACCGAAGGATTGTGAAAAAAGCCTATGATGTGGCCTGCCACCCACATAAGATGCATTAAGTGCATGTTGGAACCATTCCTTTGTAAAACAGTTTATACTAGCCGGCTTGACAGGCAAAGTCTCTTCCTTTTGCCGGCAATTCCACTAGGCTTTTGAGAGCATTGATTTAAGCGAGTAGGCGAAAATGCGCGCATAAGCCAGACTCATCAGCCCGACATAGGCAAAAGGATCTAGATACCAGCGACCCTTTTGATAATGCTTGTGCCAAAAACGATATAACCCTCGGTGCGAGGAAAGGATCATCTTCACTTTCACTTGCTTAATCGACTGCCCATAATGATGTATCACTTTGGCTAAGGGCGTAAACCAGATCTCATAGCCGGCTTGAATAATTCGGTAGCACCAGTCTACTTCTTCAAAGAGCATGAAAAAGCCCTCGTCCAAAAGGCCGACCTTGTCCATCACCGAGCGGCGAACCAGCAAACATGCACCTTCCGGCTGGTCTACTTTACGCACGTCATCGTGATTCCAATCGAGCATTTTGTAGCGGCCAAAAGTCTTGTTGTCCGGAAACATCTTGCTCAATCCAATCAGCTCGTAGACCATGCCGATGAAAGTGGGAAACTCGCGGCAGGAGCGTTGAATGCTTCCATCCGTATTCAACAGTTGTGGTGCTACTATGGCCGCATTGGCATGCGTGTCCATAAAATCAATCAGCGTTTTTAAGGCGCCGGGCTGCACCTCTGTATCAGGATTGAGAAGAAGAATCAGCTTGCCTGTCGCTTGCTTGAAGGCTTGATTGTTCGCTTTGGCAAAACCCAGATTGTCATCGTTGGCAGTCAACTTCACCCAGGGATGCTCAGTGCGGGCCATCTCAGCAGAACCGTCGGCAGAATTGTTGTCGACGAGAAAGACCTCCCAATTCAATTGATCGCCGCAGCTATCAAGTTCTGTTTTCAGCGTGGTCAGACACTTGCGAAGAAGAGCGCATGTATTCCAGCTAACTATGACTACCGAGAGATCCATTAGACTACCGTCAGAGCGTTTGGCAAGTTTGATCGAGCTGAATAGAGGTTACCGTAGAATTGTTCGAATCTAATCGAAACGCATCTGATTGAAACGCATGTTTTTGAAAAGACTAACCGACGTTTTAATTTCACTGGCCGCACTGGCCGGGCTATCCTGGCTGCTCATCTTGACAGCCATCGCCATCAAGCTCGATTCGAAAGGACCGGCTATATTCCAGCAGAAAAGAGTGGGGTTGAATGGCGAATTCTTTCAAATTTATAAATTTCGCACCATGCAGGTAGGCACTCCTAATGTGTCTACAGAAGAGATGCTCAAGTTGCCCAACCCGATAACGCAAGTCGGAGCACGGCTCAGGAAGTACAGCATAGACGAGCTACCCCAATTGTTTAACGTGCTTAAGGGCGATATGAGCTTAGTCGGACCCCGCCCCGCTCTGTATAATCAAACCGAACTGACCGCCAAAAGGCAGGCGGCTGGTGTATTGCGGTTTCCACCCGGAATCACCGGATGGGCACAGATCAACGGTCGTGACGAATTGCCGGACGACATCAAGGTCGAGGCTGATAAGTGGTATTGCGACCACTGGAGCTATTTGCTCGACTGGAAAATAATGTTCTCCACTTTCGGTGCCGTGTTCAGCAAACGCGGCGCCTTTTGAGCGAAACAACTTAGAAAAGACCAACAGGTGTATCAGTAATGAAAGGACTTATTCTCAGCGGCGGAAAAGGCACGCGCATGCGTCCCATCACCCACACGGCAGCCAAACAGCTCTTGCCCGTGGCCAACAAGCCGATTCTCTTCTACGCTGTGGAAGCATTGATTGAAGCCGGCATCAAATCGATCGGCATCATCATCAGCCCCGAGACCGGAGACGAAGTCCGCCAGTGCGTAGGAAACGGGGAACGCTGGGACATCGAAATCATATATATCCTGCAGGATCAACCGCTTGGTCTGGCCCATGCCGTCAAGACAGCCAGAGACTATCTGAAAGACGACACTTTCGTCATGTATTTGGGCGACAACTTGATTAAAGACGGCGTGGCGCCGCTTGTTGAGCGTTTCAAGAAAAACAAGCCGGACGCGCAAATCTTGCTCAAGGAAGTAGCCAATCCGACAGCCTTCGGGGTTGCCGAGCTAAATGGCAACGGACGAATTCTTTGCCTGGAAGAAAAGCCGGCTAAGCCGAAGTCAAATCTGGCCCTGGTTGGCGTTTACCTGTTCACCTCCAAAATTCACCAGGCCATCGATGAGATCAAACCGTCGAAACGCGGCGAGCTGGAAATTACCGACGCTATACAGCGCATGATCACAAAGAACGAACACGTCGACAGCCACGTATTGACGAGCTGGTGGCTCGATACAGGAAAGAAAGACGACATGCTCGAGGCTAATCGAGTTGTTCTTGATGAAATGACCGATGTCTCCATGCTCGGCAAACTCGACGAACAGTCGCGCCTTTCCGGTCGCGTTCATGTAGGCAAAGGCAGCATTTTGACAAACTGCACAGTCAGAGGACCGGCGGTTATCGGCGACGATTGCGTGCTGGAAAACAGCTACGTTGGTCCTTTTACCTCGATAGGCGACGGCGCTCGCGTTTCGCATGCCGAGATTGAACATTCGATCTTGCGCGAAAAATGCCAGATCCTGGACTTCAATGGACGCATCGAAGACAGCTTAATTGGAGTAAATGTTGAACTGACTCGCAGTCAAAGCAAGCCTGTCGCCTTCCGTCTGATGCTGGGCGACGACAGTAAAGTTGAAGTAGTTTAACTAATAACTCAACCGGTAGTTAAACAATAACTTAACCAATTTTCATTCTACAGCTTTCTAAGATTATTTGATGGCCGTTGATCGAAACACGTCTGTCAAGCGACAATCTTGTTTTTAAAAGCTGTTAATAGCAGCTGTGTCGAACACTTCCACTTCATTTTTTTTCAGCGAGGGAAATGTCCATGCGAGCCATGCAATTGCTTGTCACTGGTGGGTTGGGCTTCATCGGAAGCAACCTGGTTCGGCATTTGCTCAAGACCTATCCGAATTACTCAATCATCAATATCGATGCCGCCACATACGCCGGGCACCCGGAAAATCTGGCCGATGTTGCCGATAATCCGCGCTATAAATACGTGCAGGCCCGTATCGAAGACGCTTCGGTAGTGGACGAAATTGTTTCCGGAAAAAGCTTCGGTCGCATCGACGGCATTATCAACCTGGCTGCAGAAACACATGTGGACCGCTCAATCAGCGACCCGCAAGTTTTCGTGAAAACAAATGTGCTGGGCACTCAAGTCCTTCTCGACGCCGCTTTCCGCTATGGCCGCACCGCAGTTGATGCTGCGCAAAACAAGAAGGAATTCTCCATCCGCTACGTGCAAGTCTCCACCGACGAAGTTTATGGAACGCTTGGACCGGAGGGTTATTTCACCGAAACCACACCACTTCAACCAAACAGCCCGTACTCCTCCAGCAAGGCCGGAGCCGACTTGCTTTGCCGGGCCTATTTTGAAACCTACGGCTTCCCGGCCATCATCACACGCTGCTCGAACAATTACGGACCCTACCAGCATCCTGAAAAACTGATTCCCTTTTTCATCCACAGTTTGATGAATGGAAAGCAGGTGCCCGTATACGGTGACGGTCTTAACGTCAGAGACTGGCTCCATGTAGAAGACCACTGCAAAGCTATCGACCTGGCCTTCCACCGCGGCGTACCCGGCGAAGTCTACAATGTAGGCGGCAGCAACGAGCGCACCAACATGCAGATCACCAAGCTGATTTTGTCCGAGATGGGCAAGGGCGAGGAAATGATCAAGTATGTAGCCGACCGACTCGGACACGACCGCCGCTATGCCATCGACTCGACCAAGCTGCAGGAAGAACTGGGCTGGACACCGAGCTATACGTTCGAAACCGGCATCCATTCGACCATTCACTGGTACATCGATAACAAAGACTGGATGGAAGCTGTAACCAAACAGCCGAAACATGCCGCCTTCGACGCTACACCGCCGGCAGTGGCAAAACCGATTCCTCAGTCCACTACTGTAAGTCAACCTGCACCAGTTGCACCGGTTGTCTAATCACACGCAATACGGAGCTAGAGAGAGATTATGAAACTGATGGTCACCGGCGCCGGTGGCATGCTCGGGCAAGCGCTCGTGCCCTGCCTCGAAGCAAGAGATCACCAGGTGATCGACTTGCCTAAAGAAAAACTGGACGTTACGCACTACAGCCAGGTTTTGGAAGCAATCGGCAACGAAAAACCTGATTTGGTCCTGCACTGCGCGGCATATACAAAGGTTGATCAGGCCGAGTCGGAGCCCGGACTGGCCTATCTGATCAATGGTTACGGAACCGAAAATATCGCAGTTTCCTGCGCCAAACACAATGTTCCGATGCTCTACATAAGCTCCGATTATGTCTTTGACGGCGAGCAGAACACGCCCTACACCACCTGGGACAGAACCCGCCCGCTTTCCGTTTATGGTAAGTCAAAACTGGCTGGTGAAAAGGCAGTGCAAAGGCATCTGACGCGCTTTTATATCGTGCGCACCAGCTGGCTGTATGGTCCAAACGGCAGAAATTTCGTCGATACAATTCACACCATGGCCCAGGAGAGAGACACCTTGCGCGTGGTCAGCGACCAGATTGGCACGCCCACTTGCACGCTCAGTCTTTCCGAAACGATCGCCGATTTGATCGTCACGGAACGCTGGGGCATTTATCATGCTTGCGATGACGGCGTCACCAGCTGGTATGAGTTTGCCCGCGAAATAGTTTCTGGCCTGCCTGTAAAAGTAATTCCCATCGAAACCAAAGACATGCCTCGCCCGGCCACGCGCCCTAAATACTCGGTGCTCGATAAGACAACCACCGTCAACACGATCGGTCGAGAGCTTCAGCCCTGGCAAGAGTCTTTGAGAACTTACCTGGATTTGAAAAAACAGCCAGTATAGTGAAAACGCATTGCTTGCATCATATCTATGTATTTTCACTGAATTGCCGACAAGTGAAAAAATACTCAATAACAGTGCTTTGTCTTTTTCTGGCCATTGCATATGGCCACGCCGTCCTGGCAAAGTCCCAAGCCAAGCCGCCCAGGGTAATAGACCTCACGCACAGATTGGAAGACAACATTGCCACCTATTTCGTTGATCCAAATCAGCACTTAAAAAACACCATTCTTACTACGGTGGAAAAGAACGGTTTTGCCACAGGCATTATTAGCTTTCCCGAGCATTTCGGCACGCATATAGATGCGCCTTGCCACATCGTGGATAAAGGCGCCACCATCGATCAGCTCGATCCGGCCAAACTCGTCCTTCCTGCGGTCGTCATTGATGTTTGCCAGGAATCGGCAGGCAATCCCGACTATCATTTGAACAAAGCCAAGATAGTCAAGTGGGAGCGTCAAGGAAAAATTCCAGAAGGCTCGGCCGTATTACTTTACAGCGGTTGGTCGAAAGTCTACAAAGAGCCCCGTCAATATCGCAACGCAGACAAAAACGGCACCATGCATTTCCCGGGCTTCTCGGCTGATGCTGTCAGATTCTTGACGGAAGAACGCAAAGTAGCGGCTCTGGGAACAGACACTCTTTCAATCGATCCCGGCTGCAGTAAGGATTTTGGGGCTCATCATGCCGGACTTACCCGGGGAATTTTCTTCATGGAAAACCTCGATAATCTGCATAAAATGCCGGCTCGCGGCGCCACACTCTTTTGCGGAGCCTTGCCCATAAAGGGCGGTTCGGGCAGCCCCGCCCGCATTCTGGCACTAGTCAAGCAGTAGCACAGATTAGATGCCAACAATGCAATCACCTGAGGGCACGGTTAACATGACGGCAGTTTCCTAACGGTTGAAATTACGCGTGAGTCAGCCTCTCGTTTCTGTTTTATTGCCGACTCATGCCAGATTTGAGTCCGGCTCTTTACCACGCGCGGTCGAGAGCGTTTTGCAACAGGACTATCCTGCCTTCGAGCTGCTGATTGTCGATGATGGTTCAATGGACGGGACCAACAACTATCTGGCCGGTCTGGCCGCCCAAAACAGCAAAGTTAAGCACATAAGACTGAATACAAATATAGGCTTGCCGGCTTACTCAATGGTGATGGCTTATCGCCAAGCGCAGGGCGCGCTTTTGGCATTTGTCGCTGACGACTGCCGGCTCAAATCGAACCATCTCTCCAGGCTGACGAGCGAATTTCAAAAGGCGCCATCAATCGGGATGGCTTATGGAAATACTGTCTTTCATTCGGTCGGTCGCCAGGTCACATTGGGGCGTCCGATGACCATTGAGGAACTTAATTGCGCAAATGATATCGGTAATTCTGCAACGATGGTGAGCAGAGCGGCCATCGAAGCAGTGGGATGCTGCGATCCGCATATCATTTTGAAACGCGTGAGCGACTGGGATTTATGGCTGCGCATCTGGCGTCAGTTCGCAGTTGTCCATATTGACGAAATTATAGCCGACGAGTTCGGCCCCTCTTTGCCGGATTCTTTGGGGCGCGCCACTCACATTTATCTGGATCTGGTGCGCAAGTACATGAATCATGATCGCAGCGGCAAATTAAAACCAGAATTGATCGAGAGCGGGGATTATTCAAGCACAGACATGCCTTTTGAATTGAGCGAAATCGAACGCCAACAGATAGGCATCCTCACTCTTGAACATTACATAGCCGTGAGCGACACAAAAAAAATTGTTGCCGCCGCCAGACAAGTGCTCTCTGAGAATCCGCCCGGCGCCAGCCGGATCTGGCAACAAATAACCAGCCGGTCGGATGGGGCAGTAAATGACGGCGATCTGGCCCTTTTTGCAATGAAGTATTACCTGAAGTCACAGGGCGTGCGGCAAAACTATATGGCCGAACTGGAGAGACTGATCGCCGTGGAAGGCGAATTGAAAGACATTCATGAGCAATATCATTCTCTCAAGCGCAGCACGTCGTGGCGGTTGACGAAGCCCCTGCGCGAGCTGAAAGCACTGATTCAGAGGTGACCAGTGGCAAAACCTAGAATCAAGAACATGAAACTGCTTGGTGACGATCAAAGTGTACCGGTGACAAAAGACGAGCACACATGCATTCGTCTGTTCGAGCCTCAATATAGAATCGAGGAATGTCTTGCCGAAATTCGTCAGTGTCTTGAATCAGGCTGGACCGGCTTTGGCCCTTTGATCACGAGTTTTGAAAAGCAATGGGCCCGCTATAGTGAGCTGCCCAATTCTCACTTTGTTTCTTCCGGCACTGCCGCACTGCATCTGGCCTTGCGCGTCTTGAAAGAGAAGAACGCCTGGGTGGACGGCGACGAGATCATAACTACGCCTTTTACTTTCGTTTCAACCAATCATGTCATTTTGTATGAACGCCTGAATCCGGTTTTTGCTGACATCGATGAATATCTTTGTCTCAATCCCGAAGAGGTGGTAAGAAAAATTACGGCGCGCACTCGGGCCGTCATGTTTGTTGGCATTGGCGGAAACGCAGGACAGCTGCCGGCGATTGCACAAATCTGCGCAGAGCGTGGTCTAAAGCTGATCCTCGATGCCGCCCACATGGCTGGAACCAGACTTGAGGGGCGCCATGTAGGCCAGCAAGCAGATGTGGCCACATTCAGCTTCCACTCAGTAAAAAACCTTCCCACCGCTGATGCCGGCATGGTTTGTTTTAAAGAAAGCAGACTCGATAAAGCGGCGCGCCGATGGTCTTGGATGGGCATCGACAAAGACACATTTGCGCGCTGGAATGAGAATTCCTCTGCCCAGTGGAATTACGGCGTGGTGCACGAAGGATTCAAATATCACGGAAACTCCATCATGGCCTCACTGGCATCTGTCGGTCTTCGCTATCTCGACCAGGACAACAGCTATCGCCGACAGATTGCCGCCTGGTATGACGCCTTGCTTGCCAATCATGAAAATATCCGCTTAATTCCTCTGGCGCCCGATTGTGAATCAAGTCGGCATCTCTATCAGGTGCGCGTGCCTGAGCGCGACAGAGTGGTCGGCGATTTGAACCAACTGGGAATTTTCCCGGGAGTTCATTATGCAGAAAACACGCGATATTCGATGTATGCACAGGCAAAAGGAACATGCCCGCAAGCTGAGTCGGCGAGCAACGACGTTATTTCACTGCCCATTCACATGCATCTGACTCGAGATGATGTAGGGGTGGTGGCAGAGCGGCTTATAAGAGCCGTCAATTTTAATTGCTCGGCAGGTGTTTGAATGCGGAAACTGGACTTGCCTGACACCTTTGGCAAATTTACCAGACTGCGCTTATTGGAAAAGCAAGATCTGGAGATGATTCGCGCCTGGAGAAATAAACCGAGAGCCCGGCGCTGGTTCAATTTTTCCGCTCCGGTGACAAGGGAAAATCACCACATTTGGTATGAGAATTACTGCCAATCGAATGACGATTATATGTTCATTCTCGAAGATCTAGAGAGAAAAAATTTGCCTGTCGCGGTAGCGGGCGTGTACAACTTCAACTGGGCAACGGGTTCTGCCGAAATAGGACGTTTTGTAGTCGGCGAAGACAGTGCGCTGGGAACGAAAGTCATAAACGACATTCATCCTGCCATGTTCAAGCTCTTTGAGCAAAGAGGGCTGGCTGAGTTTCGCGCTCAGGTTAAGGAGAATAATCACCTGGCTTTGCGCATGTTTTTTGACCTGGGCTACAAGCTTTGCGCCACTGAAAACCAGATGGTCTATCTCACCTATGGCAAGGAGGTGAATCAATGACCGTCTCTACCGTGACAGCCACCCGCCTGCGCCCCCAGAAAGATATTCCCGGTCCCAAGCCGATGCCGATTCTGGGCTGGAAAGGCACGGTCCTTTCCTATATGCATAATCCGCTTCAGGGTTTAGAGTCTCTGAAAAATAGATATGGCGAGATTGCCGCCGTGCCCGCCGGCGGGAATTCCGAAAGCGGCACTGGCACAGTGGTTATTTTCGGAAGCGTAAACAACCGAATTTTATTGTCGCGTGCCGATACTTTCTACAATCGACCGGCTGCCGGCGTAGCAGCGCCGGACCAATCGGCTACAGGCAGAAAACGGGTGCTGCTCAGACTCGGACCCGGACTTTTCGGCATGAATGGACCGGAGCACAGGCATCAGCGAACAGATGTGACGCCCGCTTTTCACAAGAATTCAGTGCCCTTCTACCATGAGGTCATGGTAGAAGAAGCAGAGAGAATGCTCTCTGGCTGGGCACCAGGGACGGTGCAAGAAATTTGGTCGGATTTGATGTCGGTAACGCTCAGTGTTTTAGCCAAGACATTATTGCAAATAGATCTCGGCGAAAAAGCACCGGCTCTCTCCTTGAATTTGTTGCGCTGGCTGAATCAGGCATCAAAGCTTCCTGTCATGCTCTTTCAGTCAGATGTACCGGGCACGCCTTACTGGCATTTTCTCAACCTTTCTGAGCAAGTCGAGCAAGAAATGACGACCCTCATCAAGCAAATTCCAGGCGGAATAAAATACGGTGAGAAGAATGTTCTCTCCATGCTCAGCCGCCGCCAGAATCCTTCCTCCGGCTGCCCTTTTGTCTCCGACGATGAATTGTGCGGTCACCTGATTGCCTTTCTGCTTGCCGGTCAGACCACTGCACCGACTCTGGTGGCATGGACGCTCTTGCTTATCGCCCAGCACCCTAATGTTGCCGAGAAGCTGTATGACGAGATAGAAAAGGCCCTGGGCGGGCGCTCTCCTTCGATTGAAGATATCGACCGGATGCCTTATTTGGAAAAGGTGATTAAAGAGACAATGCGCATTTTTCCACCGGTGCCGATTACCGGTCGCTATCTGGTCGAACCGGTCGAAATGAGCGGCTATCAATTGCAAACCGGCAGCGATGTAATTTGCAGCATTTTTCACGCCCATCGCGACCCGGCAATTTACAAAGACCCGCTCGCCTTCAACCCGGCGCGCTGGCATAACCTGCAACCTGAATTCTATGAATATCTGCCCTTCAGCGCTGGTGCTCACAACTGTATCGGCTCGATATTTGCCATGCGCTGGATGATGATTGTCCTGGCCCTGATCATGCAGCGCTTTCGACTGTGCCCGGTGCCCGGGCGGCGCATTGATGTAGCCGTTAAGAGCACCAGTTTTCCGAAAAGCGGTATGCCAATGGCAATTTTCAAAGCGGACGGACACTTCGGCTCTTCGCGCTCTCAAATCAAAGGCAACGTTAACTGGTTTCTCCACATTAACTAAACGACAGGGTTTGGCAACCGAGAAAAATGCAGAAGCCCTGCTTCTGAAAGCTCATTAAGCACGTACATTGGAGGCTTATGGCTGCGCATGCTATTCTATGCAGCGGTTGTCCAAAAAATGACCGTGGGTTCTGCTTAAGCAGCCCTAAACAAGGCGAATCGCATCACACATGAACACCATCTCATCCAACGACATGCTCAAACCGCTCACAAAAGATGCCATAGGCAATGACTACGCTTCGGACCTGTCCGTACAGGACTACGCGAAGAAAACACCAATTGAAGGTGTGCAACTGATCAATTTGAATATGTTCGTCGACGACGGCGGCTCACTGGCTGAAATCGTCCGCCTTGATGACAGCGGCAATTTACAGATTTTGCCGAATTTCAAAGTCAAACAAAGCACTTTCTCTCAAATGCTGCCGGGGACCATCAAAGCCTTCCACCTGCATTACAACCAGGAAGACGTCTGGTTCGTCATTCCGACCGACCGGGTTCTGGTTGGTTTATTCGATGCCCGCAAAGATTCTGCCACTTACAACAAGACCATGCGCTTCGTTCTGGGCGCCGGTCGCGCTCAGGCTCTTTATATTCCGCGCGGCGTCGCCCATGGATTGGCCAATGTCTGGCAAAAGCCTTCCAGCATGATTTATTTCGTCAATCAGTGCTTCAATCCAGATGAACCGGACGAGCACAGACTACCCTGGAATGCTCTGGGCGACGATTTCTGGGAAATCAAAAAAGGTTAGAACGGCATCCATTCTGGGCCGGCCCTCTTTTGCTTTTGATTTCTGCCCGCTTTGGGCATGATCAATGCAATGAATGAGCCACTCAAATCAAGCCAAGCAAATCTGAAGGCTGTGCCCGATCAGGCTTTGCTTGATGAAGAATCAGGCGCTTGCGGACATCCGCAGGGGAGCGGTTCGCCTCCTGTCTTTCCGGACAATGCTCCTATAGGACTGTTAATGCTTTTGGCGTTCGGGCTAGCGCTGATCGCCCTCAGTGGTTTTGCTCTGGCGCACGATCCGGCTACAGAAATTTATCGCCAGAACTCATTCACACTTGGCAAACTCAGAGTTTCATTCGAGCTCTTATTGATGACAATCGGCTGCGGATGCACCTTCACGCCACTCTCACTTTTGGCCGCTCGCTTCAGAGCGAGAAAAGTCGAGCGTCTCTCTTCGGGCAAAGTGAAGAGCATGAAGGCGAAGCGCCTGGACAAGGTGTCAGACCAAGACATCCTCTCCACTATCGCAAACTATATCTCAAACCTATTGGGAGCAATTTGAAAACGACTATTAGCGCCCGTTTTGTTGGTTATCCCATTTGATGTTTTCCATGCCGGCCCAACTGGCCTTGCCGGTAAGCGGCTTATCTTGCCCATTGAGCTTGAAGCTGACATTGTAATTGCCTGATCTTTTGTCGTAGTTCAACTGATAACTGGTCACTCCTTTGAGCGGCTGTCCATCAGGACCGGCTATTTCCGGCATGTCTTTGCCGATATTGACACCGTGCATATTCATATAGGTCGTGTTGACCTTGCGACTGACCAGATTTCCGGCATTGTCTTTTACATCGTATCCGTCAAAGCTGGTGGGCCAGATCAGATTGTTCAGGTAACCGTCCTTGAAGTTTCCTTTATAGGCCAGGTGTGTAACATCCTCAGGGCTGTTTTGCAGTTGAATATTCTCAATTTCACCGCCCGGAAAATGACGAGCGCTTTGAGCCGGATTGTTCGTCCAATCGGCGGTCCCGGGTGATGGCACAACAGGTGGAGTGAGCAGGTTGCGACCTTGCAACTTGCGATTGAGGTCGGCTGGGCTGTCCCAATTGATGTTATTAAGTTCGCCATAAGTGCCGCTTTGGCCGGTGTGAATATTGCCGTCTGAGGTATGGAATTCCACATCCCAGGCTTTGGCTTGGGAGTTGTAGTTGAGTTCGTAGTGCGTGACGCCTTTGAGCGGTTGCTTGTCGGGACCGAGAATATCCATGTTCTTGCCAGCATTTACCCCGTGCTCCATATAAGTCAGGTCGACTTCTCTATGAGCAAGACGGCCGTCATCGCTTTTGATGTCCTTCCCTCTGAATTGAGTGCGGTACCTGGGAAAATAGCTGTCGTAAAATGTGCCACCATATTCGACATGCCTGGCATCCGGTCCACCGGCAGTAGCGTCCCTGACGGGTCCGCCCGGAAAGAGGTTAGTTGAGACTGCATAATTCGTCCAATCCTTTTCGCCAGGAGAAGCTATATGCGGCGCTGTTTTGACGTCGGTATACTGATCGAGCTTGTCGACCGGAGCGAGCGCTTCGGCCCGAAACTTGTTGGCATTCGTCTTATCAATCTCAGGTGCATGATCTGGCACGATCACGCAGTCATGGACCGCTGCTGCTTCTACCATAGAATCGTCCTCAGAGAGTTACGCGGGAAAGAGTCCCTGCCGTCCGGTGGCTGATTCCTCCGGCAGGTAGTGCAATTATTCGCGTCACCCGTGAGTCTTACGTGAGCGTTTTGGGGATTCGGCGCTTTTAAACCGCCGATGACCCGCCCAGCCAGGCGTGTGTGACTGCCTCGGCAACTGCCTGGTGGACATCTCTATCAAGAATACTGGGCACCAGCGAATCAAGTTTTGTCTGACCGGCAATGGCGTGTGCGGCAGCAATCTTCATGGCGTCAGTAAAGTGTGTGGCGCCAATTTTAAGCGCTCCGCGAAACAATCCCGGGAAGGCCAGGGCATTGTTGATGGTTCTGCCATCGGCAGCGAAGTCCGCACCACAGGCAATGGCAACTTCAGGATCAATTTCTGGATCGGGATTGGACAGAGCCAGTATTATCTGTCCTTTTCTAACCATCTCAGGCTTGATCAATCCAGGCACTCCGGTTGTGGCCACGACCACAGAAGCTTCTTTCATTAGTGTAGTCAGATCGCACGGACTGCCACCGGCGTTTTTTAAACGATCGAGAGCTTCCTGTTTCAAATCACAGCCAAATATTTCGCGTATGCCAAAGGCTTTCAGTAGGTGAACGATGCCGAAACCAGCAGCGCCGAGGCCAACAATGCCGACCTTGGCAGTGCCCAGATCGATTCCGGTTCTTTGAGTAACAGTGATCAAGGCGGCTAGCACAACCACGGCTGTGGCGTGCTGATCGTCATGGAGAACCGGGATATTGAGCCGTTTTTGCAATTGCTCTTCGACGGCAAAACATTCAGGCGCGGCAATGTCTTCCAGGTGAATGGCGGCAAATGTGGGAGCAATTTCGGCCACTGTATTAACGATCACGTCGACATCAGTCGAATTCAAAAGAATGGGAACAGCGCTGATGCCAACCAATTGCTGGTAGAGAACCGACTTTCCTTCCATGACTGGCATGCCGGCGACGGCGCCGATATTGCCCAAGCCAAGAATAGCGGTGCCGTTGGTTACCACTGCCACTGTGTTGGCTATGGATGTATAAACTTTGCTGGCCTGCGGTTCTTTCTCAATCAGTTTGCAAATCTGAGCAACACCGGGTGTGTAGATCATGCGCATTTCCGCCACGCTGTCCAGCTTTACACGGCTGCGCATTTCAATTTTGCCGCCTTCGTGAGCATGCTGCACCGGATCGATTACGGCCTCAACCTGAACTCCCTCAAGCACTTTCAGTCCTTCAAGAATGCAGCTCAAGTGCGTATCGTCGTCTAACTGAACGCTGAATTCGCGAATTATGAAATCATGCCCTTGAGAAACAATCGTGATCTCACCGATATTGGCGTCCAGTTCACCTAAAAGAGTGGCGATTTTGCCAAGGAATCCTGGCTTGTCTATGACGCGCAATCGAATGATGCGCAAAATTTTTGCATTTGCTCTTACCGGAACGGACGCGACCATGACAAGCCTCCCCAAGCGCCTGGAAAACTAATGAATTCGCAAGAAGTGAGATTAGTAGGGACTTAGTCTAACCTAGAAAGTCCTTCATATCGCCAGTCACCAAGCCATATTTCACGTTCGTTTATAATGCTTTGTTCTTGAGCAGGCGGAATGAAGCCGGCAAAAACTCTCTTAATTGAGGATATGCTTTATAGGGCACTGGTTAAAAGTGTCCTGCAGATAATGCAGAGATTGCATCTGGATTTGCAAGTACTATGAATTCTTGGATCGACAAGCTGATAAATAGCGCTCTGAAGGGGCGTTATCTCACGCTGTTGGCGACCGGGCTAGTGATTATTGCCGGACTTGTAGCCGTAAAGATACTTCCTCTTGAGGCTTATCCAGAGTTAACCAACCCTCAAGTCCGTGTGATCACGCTTTATCCGGGCAAGGGCGCCGAAGAAGTGGAGCGCTTGGTTTCTATTCCTCTGGAAAAGGAGCTCAACGGCATACCCGGACAGACGACTCTACGCTCCTTATCGCTGTACGGTCTATCGGTTGTTACCACTACATTTGTCGAGTCGACACCGACTGCACTGGCCCGCCAGCAAGTACTGGAGCGCATCCGTCAGGCGGACATTCCCGCCGATGCTCAGCCGGAGCTAGAGCCGGAAGTTGGCTCACTGAGAGAAATTTTTCGATATTGCTTGCACAGCCGTTACTACTCGACGATGGGGCTGAGATCATTGCAACAATGGGAGCTGGAAAAGCTCTTCCGGCAGATTCCAGGCGTGATCGGAGTGGTTAGCCAGGGCGGGCGAACCAAAGCCTATGAGGTGGAAGTCAATCAGTATCAACTGAAGGCGTACGGCATCACACTGCAACAAGTGTTCGATTGCCTTTCTAAAGCAAATGCCACTTCTGGCGGTGGCTTCATTGAAAAGAGTGGAACGGCCCTTATCGTACGGGAATTAGGGCTCTTACAGGATGTGAGCGACATTGAGTCGGTTGTAATTAGTGCAGATAAGAAAGGCACCCCGATCAGAATTTCTGATGTTGCCAAAGTAAAAATTGGTTACCTGGTCCGGCGCGGTCAGGTCGGAAAAGATCATGAAGATGATGTTGTAGAAGGCATTTTGCTCTTGCGCAGAGGCGAAAACCCCTCCCAGGTGCTGGAGAGGGTCTACGACCGCCTGCCGTCGATAATCAGGAGACTTCCGCCCGGAGTGGAAATGGAAGTGCTTTACGACCGCATGGACCTGATCAATCAGACAATCAAAACGATTCGAGTCAACATCCAGACAGGTATCGGGCTGGTAGTGCTTTTGCTCTGTCTCTTTCTGCTCGATGTTCCAGCTGCCATTATCACCGCCATTCCAATTCCTCTGGCCATGCTGATTGCCTTCATCTGCCTCAATCTGTTCGGAGTGCCGGCAAACCTTCTCAGCCTTGGCGCCATCGACTTCGGCATTCTCGTCGACGGCTCAGTTGTGATGGTGGAAAATATCAGTCGTCGACTGGCCAAAGAAGGTCGAGATTTTTCTAAGCAGCGCCGCTTGATGCTTTTGGACGAATCAGCCCGAGAAGTAGGCGCGCCCATTATTTTCGGCATCTCAGTCATAGTTGCGACGTTTTTGCCCATTTTCACATTTCAGGGCGTCGAAGGTAAGTTGTTCCGCCCACTGGCCACTACTATGGTTTGCGCATTGCTGGGTTCAGCCGTTGTGGCACTGACTTTGATACCGGTATTGTGTTCATTTGTATTGACCAGAAAACCAATAACGACAAGAAAGAGTCCGCTGATCGCACTGCCTGAAATGGTTTACAGACATACTTTTAAGCTGGCCCGCCAGCACAAGGGCGTGGTCATTTTTCTTGCCGCCCTGGCATTCTTAGGGTCGGCACTGCTTTTCTCCAATCTGGGCAGCGAATTTCTCCCCCACCTGGAAGAAGGAAACATCTGGATTAGAACCACTGTTAAACCTGGTTCGGTGACACTGGAAGAGTCGGTAAAAGTAGCGCGAAAAATCCGCGAGCGCCTGCTCAAATATCCGGAAGTCACACAGGTGCTTTCGCAGGCAGGCGGTCCGGACGATGGAACCGATCCGGCCAAATTCGGCGATCAGGAATATTACGTCGGTTTGAAGCCCATGAAAGAGTGGCGGCCTGAATTCCATGAAATTAAAGACAAGCTAATCGGCAGTATGAAAAAGGACCTCGAGGAGATTCCTGGCGTCGGATATTATTTCACTCAATATATTCAAACCACAGTCGACGAAGCACTCTCCGGCGTACAGGGATCGCTTGTCGCCAAGATTTCCGGACCGGACCTGAATATTCTTGAAGGACTGGGTCACAAGGTCGGAAGCGTCATGGACAAAACGCCAGGGATTGTCGATGTAATTGTCGACCCATTGGTCGGGCAGCCGCAGTTTGCAATTGAAATAGACAGAGATGCAGCTGCACGCTACCAACTCAATGTGGACGATTTAAAAAGGCTGGTAGAGATTGCCATTGCCGGTTCATCAGCCACAAAAGTCATTGAAGGAGAGAGGAAATACGATCTCATTGTCAGACTGGCGCCCGAGTATCGCTCAACTGAAGAGTCACTGGGAGATATATTTATTGACACGCCGCAGGGACAAAAGGTGCCTTTGTCCCAATTTGCGAGCCTGAAAGAAGTGACCGGAGCCATGCAAATTTGGCGCGAACAAGGCTCTAGATTGGCAACCATTCGAGCTAATGTGCGTGGTAGAGATTTAGCCACCGCTGTCGAAGATGCGCAAGCTCGAGTCAACAAAGAAATAGTCTTTCCTGAAGGCTATCAGGTAGCCTGGAGCGGAGAGTTCCAGCGGCAGAAAGAGGCCTCGCACCAGCTAGCAATAGTTGTCCCTGTCACGCTCGTCGTCATTATTACGATCCTCTATTTGTCGTGCGGATCATTTCGAGGCGCGATGGTTATGTTCTCGGTAATACCGCTTGCTTCAATAGGAGCAGTATTGGCAATGTATTTCACGGGCACGTATTTTTCCATATCGGCCGGTGTCGGATTTATTGCTTTGTTCGGATTGGCGGTGAATAATAGCATTTTGCTTGTATCATTCGTTAATGAGCTGCGCAGGGAAGGCTTACCGATTGAAGAGGCGGTTTTCCAGGGGGCCCTTATCCGACTGAGACCCGTGCTTATGACCGCAGTAATTGCAGCTGCCGGTCTGTTGCCTGCGGCAGTTTCAACCGAGATAGGATCGCAAACTCAAAAACCATTCGCTATAGTTATCATTGGTGGTCTGGTTTCATGCACCATTTTGACTCTCTACGTGTTGCCAGTGCTCTACATAAAATTCTCTCCAAGGGCATCAAGACCGGGTCAGGGTGGCAACCAAGTGGACGAACGGTTGCCTGAACAGGAAGATCCATCATGAGCGCAAGACCGGAATTCGATAAATATAAGGTGCCCAAAGGCACCGGTATGCTTTCGCCCCGGTCGGCAGGGCTCCTTTTGAGCACCATTTGCATTGGCGGCACCCTGCTTTGCGGCTGCACGCATGACGCTCATAGCGCCATTGTGCAGCGCTTGAAAGAAGTGCACCGCAATGAGCAAGACATGAACGACAAAGTGCCGACCACCGGCACAATTACAATCGATCCGGCTCAATTGAAAGAAATCGACATGACTACCGCTGTCGTTGAACAGAAGAGAATTCCTAAGGAGGTTTTCCTGACCGGGCAGGTAGAGCCGGACGCAAACATCACTACGCCTGTCATCTCGTTGGTTCCAGGGCGCGTAGAGAAGGCCTTTGTTCAACTGGGCGATATCGTCAAGGAAGGTCAAAAGCTAGCTTTTATCAGGAGTGATGACATCGCGCAGATCGAAGCGGATTTGCTTAAAAACGTCCTTGATTTTGAAGCCGATATAGAGCAAGCACGTTTTCAGCTGGCCTTATGCGAAAAGGTCTACGGTCGGCATAAGCAACTGTTTTCGGAAGGAATTAGCGCTAGAGCCGATCTCGATTCGGCGGAAAGTGAATTTCAAAAGGCTCAGGTAGCGCTCGAAACGTTAAAAGACAAGCGCAGCGCGCTGATTACCACCGCACGCGAACGTCTACGCCTGTACGGCGTCGACCGGGACGAACTCGATCGCGTGCTGGCCAAAAAGAAGATCGACGATGACTTTTATTTGCTCTCCCCGCGCGACGGCATTATTACAGAGAGAAACGCCGATATCGGGCAGCTTATTGACAACAAGGCGGAAATCTTTGTCGTTACAGACCTAAAACAAATCTGGCTTACCGCCCAAGCCTTTGAGAAGGATATCCACTTTATCAAGAACGGGCAAAAAGTCTCCGTCACAGTCAACAGCTACCCTGACAAGGTATTTCTGGGAAAAGTCGACTATACTGGCGTCATGCTCGAAACGGACACTCGGACAATGCCAGTGCGCGCTACAGTGCAAAATCCGCAAATTGTTCTCAAGCCGGAGATGTTTGCAAACATGCGAGTAGAAATCGGCGAGACACGTGCGCTGTCGATTCCGTTTGAGGCGATACGCAAGACAGGCGAGGCCACGGTAGCGTATGTGGTGCTGGGCAATAATCGCTTCGAAGAAAGAAAAATTGAAGTAGGGCGGAAACTCGGCAGCAGTGTGGAAATTTTGAAAGGTCTGCGCCCCGGTGAAACAGTGGTTGCCCACGGAAGTTTGCAGCTGCAAGGACAAATGTTGAAACAGCTAACAGAATGAGTTCAGGATTCACAGCTTCGGTAGCGTCACGCTCCTATACGGGGCTGGAACCGGCATCGCAAAATAAGAAATACGGAGACAAGGAGAAAGAGCATTCGATGAAGCTCGTTACAGCTATCATTCAGCCATTCATGATCGACAGACTGGCAAGAGCGCTTTTCAAAGCTCCAATCAGCGGCTATACGGTGACCGAGTCGCAAGGCTCTGCCAAGCCGGACCTGTCCAATCCGCAGTATCTGGTGCCTCGCTCAAAAGTAGAAATTGTTATAAAAGACGAGCATGTAGAACAGCTGATCAATCTCATTCTGCAAGCCGTCGGCACTCACCAGGACGGTGACGGCATTCTCTTTGTCTCAAATATCGATCAAGTCGTCGATATTGCTTCTGGAAAACGTGGAGCAGACGCACTCAAAACCTCTCAAGAGTAGAACGAGATAGAATTCTGCCCTTTTGGTAAAACCCCTATTGCATGGCTCGCATTCTAGTAGTCGAGGACGAAAAGGACCTTTCGAGGCTAATCGCCGACTGGCTCAAGCGCGATCATCACCTGGTCGAATTGGCTTTTGACGGCAGGTCGGCCCTTCTGCAAATGACCGGCACCAGTTTTGACGTAGTGGTGCTTGATTGGATGCTGCCCGAAATGCCGGGCATTGAAGTTTGCCGGCGTTACCGCCAGCAAGGCGGAAACGCCGCCATCATCATGCTTACAGCCAGGCAATCTTTGGACGACAAAGCCCAGGGTTTTGAATCGGGTGCCGACGATTATTTGACCAAACCTTTTCAATTGAAAGAATTGGCTATGCGTGTGAAGGCTCTGCTCCGACGCTCTTCATCAGAGCATCATACAAAATTGTCGATTCGCAGCATCGAGCTGGATATAGAAAATCATCGCGTCTTGAAAAACGGCAAAGAAGTGCATTTATTGCCGAAAGAATTTCGCCTTCTGGAATTCCTGCTTCGCCATCCGCAACGGGTTTTCAGCGCCGACGAAATATTGGACAGCGTCTGGGAGATGGATACAAATGCCCATCACGACACGGTGCGCGGTCACGTGACCCGATTGAGAAAGAAACTGGACAAAGAAGGCGAGCCTTCCATAATCGTCACAGTGCACGGCGTCGGTTACAAATTGGGGACAGAAGATGCTTAACCAGATGCGAGTAAAGCTCGCGCTTTACTTTATGTGTCTGGTTCTCATTCTGCACTTAGCGGGCGCAACCACTTTTTATGTTCTGTTTTCGGCCAGCCTGGTCCGCTCAAATGAGGCGTTTCTGAGCGATCTGGTCTCCGAGATCAGGCCATCCATTAAGGTCGAAAATGGCATTCCAACTCTGGCAGATTGGGCCAAACGGGCAACCGAAGCCAATTCTATAATCACTGCCAGCATTCAAGTCTATGACAAAAACAAAAAATTGCTCGAAGAATACGGCAATGACGGTGTTGACAGGCTGGCCACCGGACGCCTGGAAGAGCGCGATCAGACATCGAGCAAGAAGGTTCGCTCCTTGAACGAAAAGATCATATATATGGGAAAGGAATGCGGATATCTGCAGGTGCAGGTCTCTACCAAACAAAATGACAAAGCCAGCGAACTGGCCATCTACGCGACCATCGTAGCCATGCCCTTTCTCGGTGCGCTGGTAGCGGTGGCAGGCTACCTTTTCTCCGGACTGGCATTGCAGCCGGCTGAGCAGGCAATGCAGCTGACACGCCGCTTTGTAGCTGATGCCGGCCATGAATTGAACACGCCAATCGCCATCATAGAAGCCAGTCTGGAGGCGCTGACCGAAATCCTGCGCGAGAACGACGTCAAAGAAGACTTGACTGAAATTATCGCCAAAGCCTCATCGCGAATGAGCGAATTGGCATCGGACTTGATCTTTCTGGCCAGAGTGGAAAATCCAATTTCTCACTATGTGATTGCACCTGTGAGCGTAAAGAAACTGCTGGAGGACGTCAGCGAGGACTTTACCAACCTGGCCAAGAACAGAAATATCCACTTCAAACTTGGTTCTGTCTCCGAACTTGAGGTAATGGGCAACCTGGAATTCCTGAGAAGGATGGTCACCAACTTGGCAAGTAACGCACTTCGTTACACAGACGAGGGCGGAAACATAATTATTTGGTCAGAAGTTGAAGGACGAAACCTGGCTATAAAAGTTAGCGACACAGGCATTGGCATTCCACCGGAAAGTATCGATCACGTATTCGATCGCTTCTATCGTGTCGACAAAGCAAGAGCAAGAGCCGCCGGGGGTGCCGGTCTTGGACTCTCAATCGTAAAAGCGGTGGTGGAGTCTCACAAAGGAAATATAACGGTTTCAAGTGAAGTCGGTCGCGGCAGCACGTTCAAAGTGACCAT
Organism: uncultured Candidatus Obscuribacterales bacterium; assembly: GCA_964531315.1. GTDB lineage: Bacteria > Cyanobacteriota > Vampirovibrionia > Obscuribacterales > Obscuribacteraceae > QKMZ01. The sequence continues at coordinate 34,128 of CAZHEZ010000030.1, forward strand.
ACCATTAGCCTGAGCAGCGCGGGCTTAATGGGGGTTGTCACGAAATGCGAATTTTCCGATCACAAATCCATCACATGACGATCACAAGTTGATTACATCTCGCTGTTAGATTAGCCGTTACCAAGTGAAAAAGCCAAGCCAGGTACGGGCTTGCTCCTCCTGAAAAAAATAACCGAAGTGCAGAGCCATCCAGACCACAGGATGGCTTCCCTCAATTTGCGTTGGTATCAAAATATGGAATTAACAGTCACCAGGGTTACACCCAAGGCATCTTCGTCTGCGGAAAAACCGGAAAACGGTGTTAATGGTCTGAAGCACTGGAGGCATGACATTGTCTCGGGATTGATCGTATCCCTTGTGTCAGTGCCTCTTTCTCTCGGCATTGCCATCGCCTCGGGGGCACCGCCTGTATGCGGGCTGATCTCCTCCATCATCGCCGGTTTGATTTTTCCTTTTCTTGGTGGTGCCTACTGCACGATAAGCGGACCGGCAGCCGGACTGGCTCCCGCCGTTATGGCCTGCATCATGGCCCTGGGCAAAGGCAATATGGAAGTGGGCTACACGCTGGTGCTCGGTGTAATCACAATGGCCGGCTGCGTGCAACTCATCCTCAGTCATTTAAAGGCAGCGCGCTTCAGCGCCATGTTCCCGGTTATCGCAGTGGAAGCCATGCTGGCGTCCATCGGCTTGATGATCATCGCCAAACAAATACCGGCCCTGGTCGGCCACAAAGGCCATGCCCATGAATTTTTCGGACTTTTGGCCGAGACACCATCCAATCTCATGCAGTCCAATGCGCAAGTTCTCTTTATCGGCATTGTCTGCCTGCTCATTCTTTTTACTTTCGGCAAACTGCTCAACAAAACAAAACTGCGCATGCTGCCACCACAGCTGGTAGCAGTTACCGTCGGCGCCATTCTCAGCCAGGCTCTCCACCTGGATGCCAAATACCTTATAAACATTCCTGCTGACCCGCTCAAGCACGGCATCGTCATGCCCAACTTTGTGGGACTCTTCAGCGATCCATCTATGTGGTGGACGATAGTCGGTTGCGTTCTCACATTAACTCTCATCGATGGTTTTGAATCTCTGGCAACCATTATGGCTGTCGACAGAATCGATCCTTTTCACAGAAAGTCCAATCCGGATCGCACCCTTTTTGCCATGGGCATGTCCAATATCTGCTCCAGCCTGGCTGGCGGACTGACGATTATTCCCGGCGGCATCAAGTCAACGACCAACATCTTGTCGGGCGGCAGAACATTGTGGGCGAACTTCTACAATGCTTGCTTCTTGATCTGCTATCTTTTGGTCGCCCGCGAATTGATCAATATGATCCCGCTGGCGGCACTGGCTGCAGTTTTGATTCATATAGGATACAAACTCTGTGAACCGAAAAAATGGTTCTATGCTGCCGCAGTCGGCAAAGAACAACTCTTTCTTTTCGCCTCTACAATCGCCATAACTCTCTACACGGATCTGCTCTGGGGATTGCTCTACGGCATGGCAGCTAAATTGGTTTTGGTCTGGTTCTATTCATTGCAGAGCACACTGGAAAGACACCATGGACACGGACCGGTGACGGCAAAGCTGTTAGGACTGGAGTTTGTCAAACTCTTCCGTAACCCGGTCACCATGCACGACACCCAGGACGGCGTGCATAAGATCCGCTTCAACGGACCGGTCGTTTGCTTCAACGCTTTGCATGTACAAAAAGAACTGGATAAAATTCCGGCCAACTGCAAACAAGTAAAGCTCTGCTTTGCACCGTCTGTCGGACTGGTCGACCACACCAGCGCTTCCAACATTCTGGCTTTCCAGTCGGAATGCGCAAGACTGGGCAGATATGACGTGGAGATCATCGGGCTGGACCTTTTGAGAATGCACTCGAAAGACGAAAGCTGCATGCGCCACGCTCGGGCCGCGAGCTGGCAACAAAGAAGCCACGCCTAGTTAAGAAAGCACTCCAAATTAAGGGTCTCAGTCAATGGGACCCTTTTTGGTGCCTGCTTAGATTGCCGACAGATTCGGGAATGTGCCGGTCCAATCCTTGGGCTGAGACTCTTCCATCTTCAATCGATGAAATTCGATCAAGGCCTCTTCGATGGAGAGAACCTGGTCTAAAACAAGCTTGTAGGTATAAGCAGCACGCTGGGCAATCACTAATTGCTGATCGGTAATGAAACCGCAGCGCTGCAAAAGCGAGCGCACATCTTCAGGCAAAGACGGCACCACCGGCTCGGCAAGAGGAGTGACAGCACGCAATTCTTGCCAGGTCATTTCCATTTCGCTCTGCACTGCTTCACGGGTCAATGCGTCATGCTGAATACCGGCGCGCAAAATCACTTCGGGCAAGGCACGCGTCAGTTTCAGATATCGATAGAAAGACATTACCAGTGGCTTGGGACGCTGCCCGTGCGATCCTGATTCTGACTTAATCTCTTCGCGGCGCTGCGCGGCGTGCACATTGCGCAATATGCTCAGACCCTGAGGAATAGTGAATTTGTGCGAGCGTATGAGCTTTTGCACTTCCAGGGTAGAGTCGATCATTTCCTTGCGGACTATTCCCTTGCCGACAAGAACCTCACCCAACCTGGCTCCTTCGTGCACACTTAGATGGAGTGCATCTTTGATTGTCAATTCCGACATCACTCCGGACTTGACTAATAGGCAACCCGTCAAGGTTTCCGCATGCAAACCGATGCCAGCCAGAATAGAGTTTCTGGCTCCATCTTCAACATATTTGCTCAACTTCTCGATGGCTGAGTTTCTGTCGATTTCCCCGGAGCGAATCTTCGCTTGCAGCATCAGTGCCAGCTGAATCAAATCTTCCGTTATGCTGCCGTGATTGAGAAGAATGCGGCCAAGCGGCAGCCCGGTCGCCTTGGCCAGGCTCAAAACTGTTTTCAGTTCGGCGCCGCTAATCGCACCGGAGGCAGCCAGAAGATCACCGAGCCGATTGCGCGGCAAAGGCTCAGGCTGCACAGCCAATAAATTGAAAGCAACACCAAGCGAGACATGTTTTCTCTTCACCAGAGACATGGCATTGAAGGCGTCTTCAATCTTAAGCGCCCCGTCACGCAGATAAGATTGTCCGATAACCGCCGACTGGATTGTTTCCGGGTCCATCTGTTCGCGCAGCACCAGACACATACCAATAGGTAAGTAATGTGCACGCGCGTCGTTTAAAGCAACTTGCAATTGCCTTTCGGAAATCATCCCCCATTCGACAAGCCAGTCTCCGAGGGGGCGTTCGACTAGATCCCTGTCCAATCTGCCTCCACTAACAATGCAAAAACAGGATATAGATTCCGTCTGACTACAATGTCTACATTCCCGAGTAGCGTCTGCCCGTCACCGTCCGGGCAAGAAATATCTGCCCTTGTGACAAAAGTTTTGATCTGTCTTTTGGTCCCATTGCAGACGATCCAAAAGGCAAAGTCCCCGGTATTATCCGGGGACCTGCTATCTAGTCTCATCTGCTGCCGAGGTAGATGCGACTAAGAATCTAGATCGAAAAACTGCTTTTTAGATTCTAAAAAACGGAGTCTCTACGACCTTATCAAGCCAGATCACTTGGATCTGATATTGACCCGGTCCGACCTGCACGCTGGGTGCTACAACCGAACCGTCTTCATTTGTCTTGCGAGAGAAAACGACGCCACGTTCCATCTCAGTTACTCTTACTTCTACGTCGGCAAGGGCATTTTCTTCTTTGTCTTTTGCTTGCAGGAGAACACGCAACTGGTCTTTATCTACCAACCAGCCCAAATTCACTTGCACTGTTGCATCGTCAATCTCTTTTTGGAAAGTACCAAGAGAGACTAGCTGAGTTCCCACACCCCGAAGCGCGCCAGCCGGGACCATTTGTTGCCATTGCATTGCGGCGAGCATGTCTTGCCATGCGCCGATAGCCGTTTCTTTCGTACCGCCGACCAGATCCTTGAGCGCAAGCACTGCTGATTCTGCCTTAGCCACAACAGGCTTGAGGACAGACTCTTGAACCAGACGACCCGTGACACGCTTGAGAATCGCTTCGTCCTTCTTTGACAAAGTGGTGAATTTCGATGCAGCCCACATTGCTTTGTCGAACATGCTGTTCTCGCCGGGCATCGGCAAAATTTCTGCATGCTCCTGGCAGAAAGACTCAAAAGTCTCAGCGCACACACGCTCATCCTTTATAGATAGAATCTTAGCCAGCTTTTCTTGAAGGGTGTTCATGGTCATCTCCTAGATGCGTGTCTCGTCCCTGTCGAGTTTTTCTTTAAATGCTTTCAGCGTTCGGACGATCTTCTTGTCGACCGTATCTATACTCTTGGGGTCCATTTTTAGACACGAAATCAAATCTTCTCTTTTATGACCTTCCACATACTTCAAAAGGAAGCAGGTACGGTGCAATTGGGTGGGCAGCTCGGCCAAAATCTGTTCGATCAGATCATTAATTAAGGCCTTAACCGCCGGGTCGCTTGTCTCAGAATCGCCGGACAGGACAGACAGCTCCCAGCCCAGCACGTCTTCGGGGTTTCTGCCATCGTCTTCGTCGAACATACTATCTAATGATGTGGTCCGCCACTGGGACGTATTGGTAGGGGAATCATCAAAGGACTTGCCAGGAGCAAACCCGGTCACCTTCATAGACTGCCCGTCCATTTCAGTCTCGGAGCTAGAGACGCCCACTGGTATTACCCTGGGTCTGTCTTTGGCGTTCGGGTCTCTCTTTTTGAGCTGAACCTTGTGGTAGCGCTCCAGATTTTGAGCGATCGCCTTATTGCAGGCCCCCAAACAATATAAAGATAGGTTGGCATCCGGATGAGTGGGGTCGAAATGCTGAGTAACCAATAGAAGGGCATTTTGCAGGATGTCTTCGATGTCTTCATCCGTGGCAAGGCGGGCGCGTGAGCGGATGTACCGCATCATACGCTGGGGGTTGAAATCCATCTCCCCTCTTAGAAAAGCCCTGCTTTCGCTGTCCTTCATATCCCCCGTCTGCCAAGCGACCGCCCTCAGGCTGGTCGAGGCTGTATTCCGAAACCGACACCTCCAAATATATATACGGATTTGACTCGGTCTCGGACATCCTCTAGCTAGTCGAGCCAAGCCCCGACCGGCCCAATGTTAGCAAATTATAAGTGCGCTGGCAGGAGCGGCTTTCCCGCCGACAAGCGGAAAGGTACCCGGCATTGGCGATCCGGCTGGAAGCCGGCTCCGTAACAGTCAATCTTCGAAATTTCTCACCGAACTCTGTTGCTTTGATCACAACTTATGCATCCAAGAGGCTTTACGATGCCTCTTTACCCTAGCTTTCAATTTCGCTGGGCTATACTAACCTTGATAATGAGACGCTTTAGTAGACGTTTTGTCGGATTCTTACTGCTGGCAATCTTCGCTGCTCCCTACGGAGTTGCGGCTGCTGACGCCAATGTCGCATCCGGGGCCAACTTCAATCCTAATTACAAAGCCAAGCGCAGTCTTGCCGAGCGCCTCAAGTTCCTGGCGGCGACCAACACCAAAGGCGACCCGCCCAGCTATACCGATGCCCCACCGGTGACGATGCCGAGTTCAGATCCCAAAGTCCTCAAACCGGTCGAACCTCCGCCTCCTGCCTCTTTGAATTTACCGCTCGGTCTAAAGGGGCAAGACATGCCCATTCCTGCCGATGGAGTCAGCGCTCCAGGCGATGCGGGCAGCATCGTCAATCCCAATCAAAGAGCCTTTCCGGCTCCGGCGATATCGCCACCGGCCACAGGCGGGTCGGCATTCGGCACCGGACAATCAATGCAAGCCAATCCCAAACAAGGTGTGCAAAACACACCCATGAATGGAGGCGATGCTGCCGGTGCTCTGCCGCTCAGGGGCCCGATTTCTACGACTGACTCGCTGACTATCGGTCAGGCCATGAACGAGACCCTGGTCAATAGTCCGCGAGCGGCAGCAGTCCGCTTCAATTTGGGCATCACCAAGTCCGAGCTCATTCGCGCCACCGAAATGGCGAATCCCAATATCTTTATGGACAGCGGGTTCAAGGCTGAATTTACCTACCGCTATGGATTTACTATTCCAGTCAACATGCCCTGGAAAATGGTTTTTCGCATTCTTGCTGCAAAAAAACAAATCAAGCAAACCGACCTTGAAATTCGCAATGCACTCTGGCAACTGCGCGGCGATATAAGGCACGCATACACGGAGCTGGTGGTGGCGCAGGAAACTTATGAAACGCTTGTCGATCTTTATGAACTGAGCGCCAGACTTTATGAGGTGGCAGGTAAACGCTTTCAGGCTGGAGACGTGCCTGAATTGGACGTCTTGAAGGCACGTTTATTGACCGGGCAAAACGGCATCGAGCGTGACGTCGGTGCACGCAGAGTGGTGCAGGCGCGGCAGGCTCTGGCCATTCTTCTCGGTCGCAGTGCCCAAACGCAAGTGCAGGTGCCTCGTCTTTCGCCATTTAAATTGAGAGCAGAAGTTGTCGACCTGCTTCCAGACTTTAACAAAGAGATGCCGCAGTTGGACGTCTTGCTTGCTGCCGCCAAGAAAAATCGTCTGGAATTGAAAGTACTTGCTCAATCAATTGCCACAGCCAAAGCGCAATTGCGCAATGCCTATGGCGAAGTGCTGCCAGATCCGACACTAGGCGTCGGCAGTTCCGTCGTCAACGGACCGCCGCTTGATCCGCGCTTGATTGCGCCTGGAAGCCCACTGCCAATCAACGTTTTTCATGGATATTTTTTCCAGGTCTTCCAACCGCTGCCTATCTTTGACTTAAACCAGGGCGACATCAGCAAGTACCGCGCCACGATAAGAGCGTTGAATGCGCAGGTGACTTCGCAGGAAAATGTCATTCAGCAAGAAGTGTCTGCCGCTTATCAGAAAGTTCTGGCTGCCAGGCAACGTATTCAGACCTATCAAGAGAAATTGCTCAATGACTCTCAGGAAGTAGCACGGCTCTCCCGGCGCAGCTATGAAGTCGGGCAATCAGACATCACTTCGACCTTGCTCACCCAACAAGCCAATATTCAGATCAGAAACCAATACTTGGATGCAGTAAATTCCTACCAGCAAGCCTTCACTGATTTGGAACAATCGATCGGTACGGTATTGCAATAGAAGCGCCGGCGGATTTGCCCACGCGGGCTCGGCAGATTTGGCCGTCGCCGTTGATTGGCGAGGCGGCAAATCCGGTCACTTTATCGATGGCATGATGCAGCGACTGCAGTACCTTTTCAATTCGCTCAATGCGTTTTTCATCCCCACGCTTTTGTGCCTGCATGCGCCTGAGCATCAGGCTTGTATCAAGCCGTTCAATTTCGCAATTCTCAAATCATAAAGTCCGTAAGCCAGTGCCAGGATGATGTGGCGGCTCGAAGATGTGCTCGAATTGATAGCGCGCAAACGCAAAATTGAAGCTCTGGGAAAGTCTTCCAGCCAGGCTGTAAAACCATGTTTCGCCGCGGCGGCACCGCCTATGGTGTGCATGGATATTTCCTCAGGGCGGGCGGCTTGGAGAAAATTGAGCGGCGTGCATTTCGGGGTTTTTGATGCAACGCCGCTTTTTTTGGGCGAGTCCGAGTGTTGAAAGTGATCGTCGCGTTCATGAAGCGCCTCCTTTCGACCCGCCCCATAAAGGGGATTTAGACCGCCACCGCAATACTGCCCATAGCATTCAAAACCTCTTGCGCCCAGGATTTGACGCGCTCATTCGTCAACTCCGGCTCATTGACTTCATCGACGACCAGCCCGACAAAATGTCCATCGACAACGGAGGCGGAATGATCGAAGTCAAAGCCTTCTTTGGAAACACGGCAGGCGACAAGCTCGGCACCACGCTCTTTGAGTTTGTCATAGAGTATCTTCATGGCACTGACAAAGTTGTAGGAATAGCCAGTTTGATCGCCGAGCGCAAAAAGTGCCACCTTTTTTCCTGCAAAAGAAATCAAGTCCAGCTGAGGAAAGAAGTCCAGCCAATCGTCGGTCAGTTCTCCGTCGCCCCAGGTTGAGCCGCCCAGGACAAGAAAGTCGCAAGCTTCCAGCTCTTCTTTCTTGGCGAATTGAATAGATTTGATCTCAGATACTAAATTTGGCAGATATTTCTTGATCAGATCGGCAACACCTTCAGTGGTGCCCGTTTGCGTTCCAAAAAACAGTTTTCCCATTTGCATCTCCTTGAGCGCGCGCCAACACACGCCCCCGCCAGCCACCAACAACACGCGAAAACCACCCCGACCGCTAAATCTGCCGCCGGAATTGAGTTCGGATTTGTTGAGACTTATTCTCAACTATTTTGCAAAGCCTGTCCACTTAAACTTTCAAAAAATTGAGGCATTCTTCTCAAAAATCCCCAAATGACAGACAGGCACTAAAAGTATTGAGAATAAACGGCAATTAGGCATGACAATCATTATCAATAAATGCATTACAGCTATTGAGACCATTTGCAAATATTGCCAGCCGTCCATGCTCACCTGTTATGCCTGTTGATTGGCACTAAAATTACCAGGGCGTCCAAATTCACCGAGACACTTTTGCTCAACAAGCTGACAGTCACACAAAAGGGCTTACTACTGGTTTTGCTGCCGGTGGCTTTCGAGCTTTTCTTCGTCTATCAGCTCTCCAACGAATTGTTTCAGGCACAGGCCGGCTTGAAAACAATTCTTCGAGAGCGCGCCATCGTTGTCGAATTGAATCAATTCAACATTTCAATGATGCGCACCATGCTGATGATCTTCTCGCCCGGCCCCAAAAACGATCCGGCCTTGCTCAATTTGATTGATAAAGAAAACCAGCGCGCCACCCAATTGAAAACTAATCTGGACCGGACGTCCAATGTTTCGCCTGAAATAGAAGATGTATGCAAGCAATTCGACAAAATGTTGAATATCCTCACCAAAGCCCTGAAATTGGCTGAAGACGTCATCAAGGACTCATCGATCCCGCAAGCTAACAGAAACCAACATTTAGATCCGTTCCTCATACTAAATGGTTTCAGTGAAAATCGGCGTTTTACAAAAAAAATCGATGCTATGGAAGCGCAGTTTCAAAATCGCGTACCGGAGCAATTGACGAGAATTCAAAACAGAGTGCTGACTCTGCTCAGCATCGGCATTACCGTAGGATGCTTGCTTTCTTTTTTTCTCTCAAGAGTATTTGCCCGCGACATCACAAAAAGGCTCAGAATAATCGCCGAACAGGCGCAAAATATTTTCCAGGGAAAACCTCTGGAAAAGCCGGCAGAGGGCCGAGACGAAATTGCTCAGCTGGACAAAACCCTCTATCAAGCAGCGGAGCAATTGAGACAAACCCGACTGAGAGAGCAGGCGATTTTGCACAATGCCGCCGATGTGATTTGCTCTTTGGATGCTCGTTTTCGCTTTGTCCGCGTCAGCGCGGCGGCTGCGCCGCGCTGGAAAAGAAGCGAGCAGGATTTGATTGGCGCCACCCTGGCCGTCATACTGGCCAAAGAATCAGTGGCCGGCACACTGGATGCACTCGAGCAAATTACCAGAGACGGCAAAGGCGAATTTGAAAATAAAATTGCCTTGAGCGATCAAACATATGGCGACTTTCAATGGAGCGTCAATTGGTCGAAGGAAGAGAAGACCTATTTTTGCACCGTTCACGATGTCACAGAATTGCGCGCCGTCGAGCGCTTGAAAGAGCAATTTCTCTCAATTGTCAGCCATGATTTGCGCGCACCGATTACATCTATAGGCATATCTCTCAATCTTCTTACCGAAGGAAAGCGCGGAGACGTGCCTGAAAAGGTGCTGAATGTCCTCAATCGCGCCGACTCCAGCCTTTCCACTCTCACTCACCTGGTCAACGAACTCTTGGATTTAAACAAACTGGAAGCCGGCAAGATGTCCATGAATTCTTCAGTCGTCAATGCGCAGGAGATTTTTACAAAATCAAAAGACTCGCTTTCAGGGTTGGCCGAGTCGGCCGGCATCAAAATTGAAATCACTGATGCCGACTGCACTCTCTGGGGCGACAGTCTGCGTCTTACTCAAGCATTGACCAACTTGATCTCTAACGCCATCAAGTTTTCTCCGCGCGGCTCGACTGTCAAAATCAATATTGAAAAAGAAGGCGAGCTGGCCGAGATACAAGTGATCGACCAGGGGCCCGGTGTTCCGGAAAGCGAAAAGGCTCATCTATTCGACAAGTTCAAACAGACGTCGGTAAAGTCTCATTTAAAGGGAAAAGGCAGCGGGCTGGGTCTGGCCATCGTGAAAGCGATCGCCGAATCGCACAACGGGAAAGCCGGAGTTAAAAACGGACCACAGGGCGGAAGCATCTTCTATCTCCTTCTGCCGCGACTGGCTGGCTCTCCGGAGGCTGATGCCTGATGAAAAAACTAGACCTCGAACAAAGAGGCAATCTTCTGGTTTTGTTTCCCCTCATATGCCAGATTCTATTTGCAATAATCCTGACCACGCAACTGTGGAACATTCACTCGACCATCAACAAACAGTCTCAGTCTTGCCAGTTAATCACCAAAACAATCTCGCTTATCGCCTATTCGATCAATCTTGGCTATATCAATCAAATGGGAGCAGAGCACGGGCACATTGCCGGGGTGACGGCAGAAAAGAAGATGTTCGACATTCTAGACGACAAGCTGCATCAGATAACAGCAAGAAGCGAGCCTGACGAAGCACAACGCAGTCGCATCGCCGTCCTGGCCGAAACCGGCGAAACTCTGATTGGCAGTTTAAACAGCCTGAGAGACCATCAGAATAAAGGTTGGCAATACTGGAAGCACGTTCATTCGGCTTTTGAAATAAATCTGGTAAGCGCTTGCGGGCAAATGCTCGATGCCGCCGACAGCGTCGTTGAATACGAAGAAGCTAAGCGTCATGGCAGTGAATTGGCAACAAACAGTCAATTACAAAACCTCAATTCATTTCTCACCGGTGCAATCGGCGTGACCATTGCAGCGGCACTCATAATGGCCGCCTTTTACATACGTGACATTCTCATTCCACTCAAACACCTGAGCGCCAATTGCTTGAGAATTTCCAGACAGGAAGACCTTTTGACGGTGATGCATGATGGCAGTGAATTCTCCTTGCTGGATGAGATTTTGCATGCCATTCAAAAAGCCACAAAAGAAGAGCAAGAAAAAGAAAATTCGATGGTGGAAAACACAAATGACTTGATCTGCTCATTGAGCAATGCAGGACTGTTTTTAAGGGCCAACAAGTCCGCTCAGACATTTTTCGGCGTAGACCCGCAAGCGATTGTCGGGCGATCGGTGTTTGATTTCATCGCAGAAGAAGACCGCGCGCTGGCCGAAAAGAGTCTTGAAGAAGCTTGCGCCGGCGGCGAAAGTAAAGCTTTCGAATTCAAGATAAAACAAAAGGACTTGCCCGTGCATACCAGGTGGTCATGCCTCTACTCGCTTGAAAGCGGGGAACTGTTTGCCGTCGTGCACAATATCGAAAAGGAAAAAATCGTCGAAAACCTGAAGCAAGACTTTGTCGACATGGTCAGCCATGATTTGCGCAGCCCACTTTCATCTATGCAAGTGGCACTCGATATGGTCGCCCTTGAAGGTTATGGCGAAATTTCCAAAGAGGCTCTTAATGAGGTTTCCGGTGCGCGCCGCAACCTGGGCAGGCTGCTTGATTTTGTCAATGACCTCTTGGATTTCCAGAAATTGAAACACGGCAAACTGCAATTGGAATGCGATAACGCCTATGTCGAGGAGCTGGTTCAGACAGCAATTGATTATGTAAAACCGGCTCTCCAAGCCAAAGATATCAAAATTGAATTGAACGGGAAAGACATCCTTTTATTTGCCGATCCCAAAAAAATGGTGCAACTTTTGACCAATCTGCTTGCCAATGCCATTCATTACACACCGCGCCAGGGAGAGATAAAGGTCGACTGGAAAGAAAGCGGCAGTGAGATTGAAATATCAGTGACAGACAGTGGAAAAGGCATAGCCGAAGAGCACAGGCAGCGGATTTTCGAGGCCTTCGAACAGACACCGGAAACGGTGGGCAAGGCAGAAGGCAGCGGCTTAGGTCTGGCTATCTGCAAACTGATTGCAGACGCGCATAAAGGAACGATTTCAGTGGATAGTGCAGTCGGCAACGGCAGTAAATTCACAGTCAAAATCCCCCTTCCTCAAGCTTAGACAAGACTAATATTTATCCTTTTCGCTGGCCGTTTTCCAGGAAGAGTTGGCGCCCGTCCGAATCTCCCAAAACCATTCAAGACAATGGTCACCACCGGCTGGGCAGCAGTTCGCGCCGAGGCTTCGATTTAATTACCTTTGATTACGCTCCTCACATATACTGAATTAACTGGCGGTAAGCTTTAAAAACCTGAGGTCCTCTTATGGGTGACATCTCAGCGCATGCAGTTTTTCAAAAATCCCGCTCTGCATCCGACGTTTCCACGTTGGAATCGCGTTTGTCCGCGATTGCAGAATCGCAAAGATTGATAGCGGAATTACTCAATAGCCGCACGGACTGTGTGTCGCCTCAAGCCGGCATCACAATTCCTCAACTGCGCGCTTACGCTGATAAATCAATACTTTCAACAGGCATCGTCGGGGCTGGCAATTCGGCGCATGCCCTGGCTGCGTATCTCTCGGCAGCAGGCTGCTCTGTCGGTATACTGACTCGCAACAAAGTAAAAGCCGACAGCCTTGATGCCGTCCGGCAGATTTATGCCGAAGACCGCATATTGGGCAGATTTGAGCTGTCCGGCGCCGGTAGCGACCCGCGTGCATTTGCGGGCCAATACAAGAATATTTTCGTTGCCACAGTGGCAACTGCCTATCGAGAAGTGGCCGACAGTCTCGCTCCTTATCTGAGCAGCGACCACACAATTATTTTGTTCTCCGGCAAATTCGGCGGTGCCCGGGAGTTTCAGCTCCAACTTATGGAAAGGGGTGTAACGGACCTGCCCAAGATTGTTGAAACCGATTCGCTCTTTGCCTGCCGTTTAGTCGCCGACTCAAAGGTCTGGATACGCGGCATCAAGCGATGGACGCTATTCTCATCGGTGACCAGAAGCGAAACAGCAACTTGCGCTCCGCTTGTGAAGGCTTATTTCCCAGGTCTGACTGCAGCCACCAATCTTGTGCAGCGCGGACTGACCGACTTCGGGGCGCTGGCACATGCACCAATAGCGCTCACCAACATGCACTCTATCGACAGAGAGGAAGAATTCCTCTTCTACTATCAGGGCATGACTCCGCGCACTGTAGCGGTTTTAGAACAAATGGAAGCAGAGTTCAGGTCAATTGCGCAAGCTTTCGACTGCCAGCTTGTGCCCATGAAAGAGCTGCTCAATCGCTATTACGGCTGCGACTCAACCAGCCTCTATTCGGCAATGACCACAGTGCCGAATTACAGACACAGTCTGTCCCCCAAAACCCTCAATCACCGTTTCTTCTATGAAGACGTAGCCTGCAGCCTGGTGCCGTTTGAACAACTGGCTCGCCTGGCAGGCAAAGAGACTCCCATACTGAGCTCGATGATTAGCCTGGCAATCTGCGTTGTCGGCGAGGACTTCCGCAAGACGGGCAGAACTCTAGACAGCCTCAAGCTCGGAGATCTCGATAAGAGTGAAATACTTCAACTCTTCAATTCTTAAAAGCGAAGCATCAGTCACCTTATGGCTGACGGCGGCCATCTTTGCCGCCTCGGCCGAGCCGATTATTGTAAAACTTGGATATGCCGCCGGTGTTCAACCGCTGCAAATTTTTGTTTTGAAAAACTGCTTTGCTGCCGCTGTGGTGCTCCTGCTGACGCGCAAGTTTGTCTGGGTGGGGGCAAAACAGCTTCCACGCCTGGCTTTACTGGCCTTTTTGCTTTTCTGCACAAACGGATTGATCTTGCTTTCTCTGACCATGGTTCCGGCAGTTGTGGTGATGACACTTGTGACAACCACACCGGCACTGGTGGCAATCATCAACTCAGCGCTTGGTCGAGACAAACTGACTGCTAAGTTCTGGTCAGGTTTTGCTCTCTGTCTTGCCGGTGTTATCCTCATGCTCGAGGTAAAGTCGCTCACAGGTCATCCGCTGGGGATTCTTGCCGTTCTGGCGGCAGTTGTCACCTCCAGCATCTATAGAGTGCAAATGGAATCAGCCTGCAAGGCTATGAATCCGTTGGTCGTCTCTTCTTACCAGTTTCCTTTCAATGTATTTCTGTGCATACCGCTGATGTTTTTCACACCGACAATTGGCGCCGAAGCTCTGAAGGTAGGGGCAATTGTCGGCTCGGCAGCGGCGCTGGCGAACATCGCATTTTTGAGTGCAATGGCGCTGATCGGCTCCACCCGCGTTTCCATAATTTCTCTTCTGCAACGACCACTGCTTTTGGTTCTCGCCATTGTCGTTTTGAACGAACCGGCTTGCGCGCTTCAACTTTTCGGCATTGTTCTCACTATCGTCGGCGTGCAAATGGCGCAAGTGAAACGCAAGCACGTCCCTATAAACATTGCCTCTGAGCCAGACGCAGAAGCAGAGCCGGTCGCCGCGGCCGCTAGTACTCGCCGTTGATTATACTGTCGCCCCGCTTTCTGTCGGCATCGGCTTGAGCTTTGTTGCCGAGTTTCGTATGCATTACGGAGCGGGTGTAGTACATCATTGGGTTCGGCTTTTTGACGATAGACAGGTACTCGTTAATGTCTGCCAGTGCCTTTTTCAGATCACCTTTTCTATAGTAAACGTCGGAACGGTCGCTCAAGTAGAGAGGGTTGTGGGGCGAATTGGCCAGCGCGCTTGTGTAATCCTCGATAGCCGCATCATCCTGCCTCAGTTTCTGGTTGATTTTTCCTCGGCGCCTGTAAGTGTCGGACCCTTTCGGATTGAGCGAGATTGAGGTATTGACTGCTTCCATGGCTTTTGCAT
>CAZHEZ010000031.1:0-48095 GCA_964531315.1 uncultured Candidatus Obscuribacterales bacterium
CTTCCGATCTAGGCATGCGGCAATACTGCCGAATGCTAAATGCATCCGATTGATGCATCAATTGCTTGGCGCTTTCGAATTTATGGCTGTCGTGGTTGCCCTGGCGGCAACCATCAAGTCGTTGCAAATAATAGTTTCCAAAAAAGAGAAGGAAGATCAAGAGAGTTTCGTGCGCGCCAATCGCATCGCCTGTTTTGCTTTTCTTGCTCTGGGCGGACATCTTATCTACACCGCCTTTGAAGGTATCCCCAGATATGGATTCACGGCCGCTCCCTTGCTGATGATTCTGCTTTTCTGGTTGAGCGCATCAGTTATATCAGTGATATCAGCAAATCAAGGACGCGCATCCCAGCAGATGGTCATCAATCTCGTGGTGCCGGCTCTTCTTATAGCGTTGCTGTCGAATTTTTGCCGGTTGCAGGATGATCTCGATTGGTTGGCAACACCGGCATTGGCCGCAGTCTTTCTCATGGTCAGCTATTTTGGGCTGGCGGCCTGGATGATGATTGCCCTTATCAAAGTCGGTCAAGAGTGTTTTAAGCCGATTGGCGAAAGGGTAATGAAGACAGCGGCGGCAATCTCCCTTTGTGCTTTCACGCTGACCATCACTCTTTCCATTATTCATGAAGCAAAAGGCGCCGATCTGGTTTATAAACTATCGGGGCCGGTTCTGGCTACCAGAGAATTGCGCTTTTCGGCTGCAAAAACCCCGAACTGGGCCCTTCTTCTCATAGACTCCAGCAAAGACATCAACCAGGCGCATATAGATGTGAATGGTCACAAGCTTCACGAAACTCCCAAAAGCATTTACAACTTCTATCAGAAAAAGTTCGATCTGCTGGCATTTCTGGAAGAGTTGGCCGCCGATCTCAAAATCAGTCCTGAAGTGGTTCGGCAATGGCGTGCCGTGCCGTTGCCGGTCGAGTATTTGAATCTAACCGGCAAAAACAAAATCTCCATCTGCTCTCCAGGCGGCAAAACAATCACCATATATGGTGACTATGCATCTGCTCAAACTGCTGCCCTGCCGACCTTTGAATACCTCAGCCACAGCCGTGTTTATGTAGATGCCACTTGTCTTGATTGGCGGCCGAGAATCAAGTTTCAAACCTTTTGTCCATCTGAATCATCGATCGAATCGAATGAGCCGAAATTTCCCTTGTCCGCAAGCCTGGACCTCTCTGCCGCTCCCGGCGTACAAAAAGGGCAGTGGCGCTTTTTGATTGCAGTTGGCCATGAAAATGAAGGCAACCAGCTCACTTTCAAATCGGAAAGCAAATCAATGCCCTTGAGCTCACTCACTTTCAGAGATCATGCCAATCAAGAAGTAAAGGCACTGGCCGGGACGGAAGGCGGACTAAGCTTCAACACCGCATGCCGAACCGACTACCAGTTGAACGCTCACAAAGAGGCCACCCATGTGATCGTTGAACTGAGAGGCAAGGCAAGAGCTGAGGACGGAGACCACAAACAAGCGATAGTGGCGATTGTACTCGAGGGCGCCAATTCTGTGCGTAGAGATGACACTAAATCAGGTGCGGATCTCGACAGCAAGGGGCAGCCGAAGCCAGAATCAATACGCTTCCCGAATGCCGTGCAAATGCTGGCTCTCAATCACGACAAAAGCAGTGATTTCACAATCAAAACGATTTATCCGCTCGATGCCGTCAGAGGCAGAGGAGATCGCCTGACCGTAGAAGTTCTGCCTGTGCCGGAAGGAACCAGAGTAAAACTGGAAGAGGCGGAATTATCGGTGCGCGAAATTGCCTGGCCGGATCTGGGCCGCGGCACTGTCGAGATTTATTAGAACGGGCAATATCTGTTGCACTGTTTGAGCGCGTTGCCAAACTAGTCTAAAGATTGATAATCGGCAGGCAAACCGGCATTGTAGATGTTATCGAAGACCTCGGCTATGCCTTCTTCGCCGCGTTTTGGATGTCCGCCTGAAACCAGTTCCACCAGGCGCTGCCAGCTCAAATTCTTGAACTGTTCAGCATCGAAGGTTGCGGTTTTTTCGCGCTCGGATTCAAGAACGGCAATTACTCGATGTGAGGGCAGCTGGAAGAATGCATCCACGCATGTGGAGTCGAAGTGGTTGTCACGGCCGTTGTACATAATTTCCGACACCTTCTCAATGGGCATGCGATTGCGATAGTGCCTTTTGGAAGTAAGGGCGTCAAAAACGTCGGCAACAGCGATGATGCGTGACAGGAAAGGAATATCATTGCCCTTCAATCCGCGATAATAGCCGGAACCGTCTACCTTTTCGTGGTGGCAAGAGGCGACAAACGGCACATCTTGCAGGCGTCGTGTGAAAGGCAGATTGGAAAGCAAATCGTAAGTAATGCTGGCATGTTTTTGTACGGTAGCGTACTCGTCAGGCGTCAGCCTGCCGTCCTTCCAGAGGATTTTTTCAGGCACACCGATTTTGCCGTAATCGTGCATCATCGCTGAATATCTCAGTACGTCGATGTCATCGTCAGGCACCTGCATTGCTTGCCCGACCAGAAGACTATAGTTGGTGACGCGAATGGAATGACCGGCGGTGAGCGGGTCGCGCTGGTCGATTGTCTGAGCTAGAGTCTCAAGAGTCTTGTCGACGAATCGTTCGATTTCACCATAAGCCTGCGCTTGTTCGATCAAACCCGCAGCCACTGCAGTCAGCCCCTCAAGCCAGTCTTCATCTTCATTTGTGAACGGTCCGTCAAATTTATTGAGGACCTGGAAGACGCCGATTACTTCTCCGCCGCGCGCCAGCATGGGCACGCACAGCACACTGGATGTTTGATATCCGGTATTGCGATCGACGGCAGGATCAAAGCGAGGATCTTGATAGGCATCGGGGATGTTGATCATGCGCCCGGTGCGGGCGCACTCGGCAACGATGCTGTTGCCTCCGACCGGAATCCGAATCATGCGGTGCCCGACCAGTCCCTGCGCCACCTGCGTCCACAATTCTGAAGCCTGAGCATCCAAAACAAAAACCGAACAACGATCGCATTTGAGCATCACTTGCGTTTCACGCGTGATCACATCCAGCAAAGAATCAAGGCGGCGTTCGCTGGCCATAGCCCTGACAACGCGATAGAGACCGGAAAGCGGCCGCAAACGATCGAGTTCTTCCTGCTGCCTGAGCGACTTGATTTCACGCTCGATCAAATCGACTTCGCGCTTGTTTAGTTCGGCTTCGAATTTAGTCAGAGACTCTGAGCGCGATTCCACATCGTCATGTCCGGGAACGCCTTTGACAAGGGCGCAATCAGTGTCCGGGTGCTCGTGCACGGTCGGACTCTTGGCGTTCTTTTTGGTTTTATCGGCTGCCTGAGCTTTCTGTGCCGGTTTCGATGCCTTCGCCTTTGCCATTCTCAAACTACCTCAGCCATTGTTGCCGTAAAAACTGGTTTTTTGTTCTTTCATCCAGCCCGAAGACCCTCAATTCCCTCTTGCACTGGCGCCGCAAATTTTGCAGGCCTGGCGGTCTCAGCGGGAAGGGGGCCTGAAGCCTAATCCAATATACCCACTTCCCCTTTTAAAAGACAGATATTGGCCAAATATTGCGCGCGGGCAGGGACCATGCCAGGCGACGTCCCCATCAGTGCAATGTAACGGCAGGTCGGACTTCGGCTTATTCTTCAGGAATATGCGGGAATCGAGGCGGTGAGATCCAACGCCAGAAAAGCAAGCAGGCCCGCCCTATAACGCGATCTTGCGGGAGAAATCCCCAGACATGGCTGTCTTCGGAGTTGTTGCGGTTGTCGCCCATCATGAAAAGCTGGTTGGCAGGCACGATAATTGGGTCATTTGCTCTGGCCGGATCTGCAAATGGTCTGATCATCTTGCCGGTTGAAGAAGGTCCGCCGATGTCGCCCAGGACGTTTCTGTCATAGTTGGGTGTCTCTTTGGCATAACTGCTTTCATCAAGCAATTGACCGTTTATATAAACCCCTTCGCCTTTTTGAATGCGAATATGATCGCCGGGTAGCCCGACCACGCGCTTAATAAAGGCCGGTTCGTAAGGCAAAAACGGCAGCCCGGTCAAGCGTCCAAGCACGGTGAGCGGATCGTTTTTCAAGTCCTGACCGCCCATTTCAATGGGAGGTGGATAGAAAACCAGAATATCGCCCCTCTGAATAGGATGGCCGATATGGTGCGAAACCTTTTCGACAAGCAGGCGATCGTTAATTTGCAAAGTCGGCTCCATCGAGCTGGACGGAATATAACGGGCCTCAGCCAGGGCAAAACGGATCACGATGAGCAAAACGAGCGTGACGACGACAAGCTCGACTATCTCTTTTACTACGGAGAAAATAGGCGATCCTGACGTGCCTGCGCCGTCGGCGTTATTTCCACCATTTGATGAATTGGACACGTCGAGAGAACCTGAATTCTGGTTGGAAGCGGACGGATTCTGAGAGTGGCTTTTCGGCTCCAGAGGGCTACGCTGGTCATTTTGATCGTGTTGATCTTTTTGATCCCTTTGATCCCTTTGATCCCTTTGATCGTTATCTTCGCTCGTCTCGTAAAGCGCTTCGGAGCGCTTCGAGGTGACAGATTCGGATGGCTCCATGGAGTGGGTTATAGCCTCGCACTCAAAGAATTAGACAGTGTCGATTATACAGGCTTCAGCCCGGACTAGCTCTCTATCTCCCGCCAGTTTTCGCCGCCGCGCTGCCGACTGTCTCTTTATGACCGGTTTTCAAGTCGCCCTTAACGATACTTTCCATTGCCGAAACATATAGATCGAGATCGTCAGGCCCATTCATTTCCGTGACCGAGACAAGCAAGTGATTCTTGAGTTGCGGATAGGTGACAGAAAGATCGATGCCGCCCAAAATTCCGTGTGACTTCAATTCGTCTAAAACCTGATGGGCAGGCTGAGCCGTCTGGATGACGAATTCGCTGAAAAAGGGCTGGGTAAATGGCGCTGTGATTCCAGCCACGGCAGTCAGCCTCTCTTTGAGACTGTGAGCGCGTTGCAGACTTATATTGGCCAGCTCTTTCAAGCCCACCGGTCCGACGCTGACAATGTAAACCAGCATGGCCAGCGCATTCAATGCCTGGTTGGTGCAAATATTGGAAGTCGCTTTGGCGCGACGAATATGTTGTTCGCGCGTCTGCAGCGTCAGCGTAAAGGCTCTCTGACCGCGATTGTCGACGGTGACTCCGCAAAGACGTCCCGGCAACTGGCGAATGAACTCTTTCTTGGTAGCCATGTATCCGGCAGACGGCCCGCCGAAGGAGAGCGAATTGCCGCACGGCTGGGCATCTCCGACCACAATGTCGGCACCGAAATCGCCGGGAGCTGTGAGCATACCGAGCGAAATCGGCTCGGAAACGACTACCAGGTGGGCGCCGGCGGCATGAACTTTTTTGGCGACGGCGTCGAGATCTTCCAGGCAACCAAAATAATTAGGATACTGAACGACGACGCAGCTGGTCTTTTCGTCTACGGCCAAATTGGTGAGATCAATTGTGCCGCCTGAAAGAGCTGCTTCTTGAAAGTCGAGACCGCAAGACTGACAGTAGGTACGAGTTACTTCTTTGTATTCAGGATTGACCGAAGCAGCCACGACAATCTTTTCTTTTGTCGTCAAACGGCTGGACATCAAGCAAGCTTCAGCCAGTGCCGTCGGTCCGTCATACATGGATGCGTTAGCCACTTCCATGCCGGTGAGAAGACAGATGGCCGTCTGAAATTCATATATGGCTTGCAGCGTTCCCTGGCTGACTTCCGGCTGGTAGGGCGTATAGGCAGTGGAGAATTCACCGCGCGAGAGTATGTTGCCGACAATGGCCGGCACATAACGGCGGTAGGAGCCGCCGCCCAAAAAGCTGGCTTGCCTGGAAGCAGGCATATTGCGATTGGATATAGCTTGTACTTCTTTAGCAAGTTCTTGCTCGCTCATACCGCTGCGCAGGTTGAGCGCCTTGGCTCTTAGTTTTTCCGGAATGTGCTTGACGAGCTCTTCAAAGGAGGCCACTCCTATGGTTTTGAGCATCTCCTTGCGCTCGGCATCGGTGTGAGGCAGGTAGGGAAAATTGGCTTCGCTTTCAGTCATGCCTGTAACTCTGGGTCTGAATGGGTGTAATTGTTTTCAAGCACGTTTCAATCAAGAGAAACGCTGGCGGGCGACGCGCAGTCAGTGCGCGCATCGGACAATTTTATAGTTTAAACGCTGAGCAAACTCTAAGTGCGTTCGATCTATTAATATTGTCTTTCATGAGCCCGGGCACTGGCAGTCTGAGAACAGGGAAGAAAACTGAAATTTCCTGGGTTCTTAAAAGCGTTCAATTTATGCAGATTCTCGGCAGATTCTTACACAGATTAAAGATGGCAGACCCAAAAGACGACAACGAAGTGCGAGTAATAGTAGGTCTCGGAAACCCGGGACTTGAATACGCGCGCACGCGCCACAACATGGGTTTCATGATTGTCGATGCGATTGGCACCAGGCATGGTGCAGAACCGACCACCAACAGCCGCCTCAAGTGCGACTTTGCCAAGTTCTCCTACCGCGGCAAAACGATCATGCTGGTCAAACCCATGACATATATGAATCTGTCGGGACAGTCTTTTGTAGCCGTCAAACAATGGTTCAAGCTGCCAATTTCATCCTTCATTGTCGTGCACGACGACGTCGCTTTGCCGCTTGGCAAACTGAGAGTGCAAAACGGCGGCGGCGCCGGCGGCCAGCACGGAGTGGAATCCATCATTGAATGTCTGGGCGGCGACACCACTATCGTGCGCTTGAAATTCGGTGTCGGTCCCGATCCAGGCGGCGACCGCCGGGCCGGCTATGTGCTTGCCAAAGTGCCGGAAGCTGAGCAGGAATTGCTCGCTCAATGCTTAGTGAATGCCGAAAAGTGCATTTTCACCTGGATAAACGAAGGCGCTCTGGCTGCGGCCAACAAATTCAATTCTATAGATTTGCGTCCGGAGGCCATTGCTGAGGCTGAAGAAAAGAAAAGACAAAGAGAGAAAGCCGCTCAAGAACGCAAAGAAAGATTTGAAAAGGAAAAGGCCGAAAAGAAAAAAGCGGAACAGGGCGGGAACCAGTCTGAAAATGCAGAAGGCAATCACGACGACGACAACAATGTCACTTAGACTCGACTTGTCAAGCAACCCAAAGCATATACATCTGTTGTCAGTGCCGGTAAGCCTTTGAGCTTCTTGACAGGCGCATTACGGTTTGTATCGAAGGGAAGATCTTTTTTCCTTCGTTTTTAACTGTGCAATTTCGTAGGTTAAAGAAAAAGTGTGTGAAAAATCATCAAACAACGGACCTTTGAGGCAGATGTCATTAATCTAAAATTTGCGTTGCGTCATGAAGATCTCTTATGAGAGTGGTTTCCCAAAAACCTGCTTTTGCCAAACTGGCAGCCTTAGGGCGCTCTGATGGGATTTTCGCTATCGGCCTAGCGCCTATATGGGGTGTCCAAGTTGAGTTCTGTTGCAGACAAGCTTTTCAGCAATAAAGAGGGCAGCGCCAGTCGTAATTTCTTCCTCTCTGCCCTGTGGTGGTCACTGTGGGGCATGGGAGCAGGAATGATCGGCGGCCTGGAGTTTTCCATGCCCGACCTGGTCAGAAACGTGCCGCAGTTGGCATTTCCGCATATCCGGATGTTCCACGTCAACGCCGTCACGATCGGATGGCTGTCGATGGGATATGTCGGCTCTATGTTTCACATGGTGCCGACTCTCTGCAAAACGAAATTGTGGAACGAAAGACTCGGCAACATGACCATGTGGGCCTGGAACCTCGTCATGGTCGGTGCCTTTTGCACACTCTTGAACGGCAACACTGAAGGCAGAGAATATGCCGAATTGGGCGCCATTCTTGACGTGATGGTGGCGGCGGCACTGGTTTTGGTCGCCCTTAATATATATATGACCATTCTCAACCGGCGCGTCAAAAAGCTCTATGTCTCGCTCTGGTACTTCCTGGGCTCACTTTTCTGGTTCCCCCTCGTCTATGTAATCGGACAGCGCACCTTCGTCGCCCTGCCCGGACTGAATGACGCCATCATCGGCTGGTTCTACGGACACAATATCCTGGGCATGTGGTTCACCACAGTCGGTGTCGGCATGATGTATTACCTCTTGCCTCGTCTCACCCAGGCGCCTCTCTACAGTCACGGACTGTCCATGCTTGGCTTCTGGGGCATCGCTCTTTTCTATGCGCCGACAGGCACGCACCACATCACCCAATCGCCGGTTCCGGAATGGCTGAAGGCAATCGCCATCATCTCCTCTATATTTCTGCTCGTGCCTGTACTCACGGTATTGACCAATTTCTTCATGACGATGAAAGGTCGCTGGGGCATGGCAGTCACTGATATGCCGCTGCGTTTTGCCGTCACTTCTTGCATGTTCTACCTGGTTACCTGCGTGCAAGGTCCATTTCAAGCCACTCGCTGGATCAACTGGTATTTGCACTTCACTCAATGGGTAGTCGGACACGCCCACCTGGCGCTGCTCGGCACATTCTCATTCATTCTCACTTCGTCTGTTTATTACTCACTGCCCAGACTGACAGGCCGCGAGTTCTACAGCCACGGATTGATCAGAGCTCACTACTGGCTGAAATTCCTGGGCTTCTCGTTGATGATGACATCCTTAACGATCGCCGGATTGGTCCAATCGGCCGGTTGGGCGATGGGCATTCCTATCGACCAGTGGGGATTGCAGATCAGGCCTTACTGGTTCTTTAGAGGTATCAGCGGAATCATGATCGTCTTAGGACAATTCCTATTTGCGTACAACGTCTGGAAGACGCTCTACTCTAAACCTGCCAATGCAGCTGTTAAAGCAGCCAAGGCAGCGGAGGTGAAAGCGTAATGCATAGCTATCGTCTGGGCGCCTTAGGGATCGTCACTACATTTTTCATCATCATCTTTTCCACGGTTCTTTTGCCGATGGTGCTCTTCAATCCGCAGGACAAAGAGCATCGCAGCAACGATTACACCAAAATCGACAAGAAAATTGCCGACGCCGCTCGCGGCAGGCAAGTCTATGTCAGAGAAGGTTGTTTTTATTGCCACACGCAATTCACTCGTCTGCAAGATCGCGGCTACGGTCCCTTGGTCAAAGCCGGTGACTTTATCTGGGAAACTCCGCACCAATTGGGCACTGCCCGTACCGGTCCGGACTTGACCAATGAAGGAGGCCGCATGGCTTCCGAGTGGCAAAAGGCTCACTTGATCAATCCGCGTGCCGTTAAACCGGGTTCGATCATGCCCAGCTTCAGCTACCTGTCCGGTCGCGATATGAACGATCTGGTGGCATATTTGCAATCACTGGGCAATCGCCGCGAAGTGCACAGTTTTGTACAAGCGCCTGACGAATATATGACTACCACGCCAGCCGGAATTGCCCTTCACAACCGCAAGACGGTCGATACCAATGCCAGTGCCTTTGCTAACGCAGGACGCGGCGTTTACACGCAGAACTGCGCTGTTTGCCACGGTTTAGAAGGCTATGGCAACGGACCGAATGCGACTGCACTGGAAAAGAAACCACCAAATTTCAGCCGGCCATACTACAAACAATACTCGGATGAATTTTGGTTCTACAGAGTCTCCGAAGGCGTAGTCGGAACCCGCATGCCTCGCTGGGCGGAAACTCTCACCGAAGAGCAACGCTGGTATCTGGTCGCTTACTTGAAGACCTTGCCGCAAGATCAAGAAGTGACAATCAACAGTCTCGACCAGCTCAACAAGATTGAGGACATCCACCTGCCCAAGCTGACCAATCAGCAGTACGAGCCGCACCACGGCGGACATGGTGGACATGAAGTGTCGGCAGAGGACAGCATGAGCCCGTCCACGCCCGGTACAGGCACCAGTCCGTCTGATTCCACGCCTTCAACCAGCCCCGGTACAACAACCGGAACCGGCACTGATAGCGGCTCTGAGCATAAAGAAGGAGGTCACTAAACATGTGTCCCAACTGTATTCTCAACCAGCAGGGTCTAGGCTCCGGCATTTACGTGGCGTTTTTCATCTGCATTCTGTTTTTCATCATGGCGATAACAGCGATTCTCTGGGCTTTTAAGAATGGCGAGTTTGAAGACATGGAATCAGCGAAATTCGACATGTTGGATGACGATGACATTCCGTCCGCCCCTAAAGCAAGCCAGGCTTAGCGCAGCCGCCAATGAATAGAAACCCGATAAAAGTCTGAAAAAGAGGTAGGTAATGGCTGACGAAGAGAAAAAGAATGGTGATGAGGCGGCAGCGGAAAAACCCGCTGTAGAAAAGCCAGCCGCGCCCGCTAAGGTGGCGCCGGCTAAAGCTGTCGCCGTCGCCGCCGCACATAGTGCTGAAGAGCATTATGAGGTGGTTTCCGAATATCGCATCGGTGAAGGCCCGCCGCCCCTCTTTCTAGTGATCTGCTTTTTCTTCATTGTTCTCTGGGCAATGTTCTCTTGGATTCCTTTCTTCGGTTACTGAGTGAGATATGACACGTTCTAAAAAACCGGTTTTTAAGTTCGAAACAGTGGCGGGATTAACAACATCTCTGGTCGCTCTCTTGTTGGTGGTGTTACCGGCGGTGACATTGATTACCGGCTGCGGAGAGCAAATCAAAGTCAGTGGCGATGACACTCAGTTGGTATCCAAAGCTGTAACTAAAGGCGGACACGAAGCGATTTACCCGGACGACCGCCCCTCCGAGCCGGACGGCAAAGTCACCTACGAAAAGCTATCCTGTGCCGAATGCCACGGCGCCGCAGGCACAGGCGTTGCCGGAAAGTCCACCCTGGACCTGACCTCGAAAGAATACATGCGCAAGCAGAAGCCCATCGACCAGTACATGTTCCTGGCCTTTGGTAAAGATGGCGTTACACACCCGACTACATTAGAGAACGTCTCCAGTCAAAAGACCTGGAACCTCGTTTATTACGTGCGCTCGCTGGCATGTCCATTGCTGGGAGCGACCGATTATGCCGCAGTCACGCCTCTTTATGGCGCCAACTGCGCTGTCTGTCACGGTCCTAAAGGTTATGGCGATGGTCCGCTCAATAAGTACAACGTACTTGAGCCAAACCCGGCAAACTTTCAAAACTACCAGCGTTTTTATGATCGTTCGGACGATGTCCTGTTCGATCACATCGCAAATGGCATAAAGTGGGAAGGGATGCCGAATTTCCTGGGCAAAGAGGATAAAGCCAAAGGAGTGAAATTCGACCAGGCATATATTTGGAAGCTTGTAGCGTATGTGCGGGCATTCCACTCAACCAACAAACAAATCGCCGAGGCCTCAATCGGGTCGCCAACGCCAGGAAGCTCGCCATCAGGAGCCAAACCTGCAGAAGCCAAAACCGATGCGGCCAATTCATCGGAAGCAAAACCTGCTGAAGCAAAACCCGAAGAAGCTAAGCCTCAAGGCGAGACAAAGTAACGGAGTTCTAAAAATGGAAGGCACAACTAGAAGAATTGTCTTGAAGACGCTGGCAGCGATTCCGCTGGCGGCAACCTTTGGTCTTGTCGTATCGCCCCTTCTGAGGTATATGCGCCCGACCTTGAAACCATTGGACGTATTCGGACCCTCCGACCAGCCCGGACCAGAAGAGGATGTCGGTTTTTCCGATTCGGATTTCCCGAAAGAGTGGACCTGCTTACCTTTCATGTTCAAGCAGAAATACGTCGAGTACAACCCTGAAGGCAAGGAAGTTCGCGAAATCCCCGGCTTCATCGTTAAATTGCCGTCCGGCGATGTGGTTGCTTACAGCCGCATCTGCCCGCACCTGGGATGCGTTTTCAATTGGGTGCCGGAACCATCCGAATGTGCCAAAGGCTACAACTTCAGACCGCAAGGTCCCGTTTTTGCTTGCCCTTGCCACTTGAGCGTCTACGACATCGCCCAGGGCGGCAAAGTAGTTTCCGGACCGGCGCCGCGCCCGCCGCGTAAGTTCGACCTCAAAAAAGAGGGCGATAAATACAAGATTATTGGTTTAGAAGCCGGATCAATTGCCTGAGGGAGTCAATCGATACTATGTCAGCGGTAAATGCAACCTTAGACTGGGTAAAGACAAGAATCAACAACTTCGATATTTTCGATGAGCATCATCGCGTGGACGCGAAGACCAATCCCTGGTACTCGCTGGGACCGATCTTCTATCTGGTCTGGTTCATAGTCATGTTCACCGGCTGCGTGCTGATCATGTGGTACGTGCCGACCAAGTCTCAAGCATTCGATTCCATTCTCACCATTCAAAACAAAATTCCCTTCGGCGGGTTGATGCGCGGCATGCACAAGTACGGTGCCGACGCCATGATCATCGCCGCCACCATGCGCATGTATCGCATGTTCATTTGCGCCGACTATAAACCCGGCAAAGAGTTCAACATCGCCATCGGTTTGATTGCTCTGTTGCTTTCCATGTATTCAGGACTGACCGGATATCTTCTCATCTGGAACCAGCGCGCATTTTGGGCGACGAAGGTATTTGCGACATTCCCCACTTATATGGATCAATTTCCAGTGATGGGCGACTTCTATCAGCCGCTCGTCAAATCGATCCACATGGGCTGGAATACTGCCGAAACTCTTCTGGGCGGTGGCGCTGCCATCACGCAGGAGACCATCACTCGATTCTTCTCCATTCACCTGGCTTTCTCACTTATTCCTTTGATTTTTGTGGAACTTTATTTCTACAAAAATGCCTATCAGCGAGTGCCTCTGAGCTGGGCAAAACGCACGATCATCACATTGATGCTGGTAGTCGTGGCAATTATTCTGCCTGCCGCCCAGGGCAAACGTTCCGATCCGGATGTCACGCCGCTGCCGATTTTGTCCGACTGGTACTTCCTTGGCCTGTACCAGATGTATAAATATTTGGAACCGGTCGTTGCCACTGAAATCACCATTTTCATTCCACTAATAGTGGTGGCAATGCCTTTCATTGACACTTGGCTTACCGGCCCTGAAAAAGACATCAATAAGCGACCATTTGTTTTCTGGGTGACGATCATGGCTGTAGTCAGCTGGGTCGTATTCTCGCTTTTGATCATCGCCAACATCGCCAATATCCACACCGATCCGCCTTACTGGAGAGCCTTCACTTACTTAACCGTCAATGTCGGCATCTTCCTGCAGCTCTTCTTGATGTGGAGCAACAAGGATCCGATCACCAGAGCCAAACAATGGAAAGGTGCAGCGGTTCTTGCAGTTCTGAGTGGTATTCAGTCCTTCTGGGCGATCGCCTACTACTACATGGCCAAAGTAGAGATGTTCCGCGGACCGATGTTCCAGCAGTTCTTCTACAGCATGATGCGCCCCTTCTTGCCCGATCCGGACAAACTGGAAGCAGCGATGCGTGTCGTTCAGCCGACCAAGACCTATTTCGCATCTACTTATAGAAGCGACTGGCAGGATTGGCTGAAAGACTCCTACGTCGCTAAAGGCGGACCAGATGTGCATCAGGCTTTCCAGACCATTCTCGATCATTGCAAATTGACTTCACCGGTCGATTGGGTGGTCAGCTGGATCCCGACATTCACACCCGCCCATCCGCACTATCTGGGAATGGTCGACTATCTGGTCACCAATCGCTGGGCATACGACTTCGTCGTGTTCACAGACCGTATGAATCGCGCCTCCAACATAGAAACCACCACCAAAGGTGTTTTCTACCCACTGGAAATTCCATTCTGGGATCTGACCTGGATGATTGCTGGTTTCATCGTCATGTTCTTAGCTGCTTTTATGGCCTACAACTTCAAGTCGGGCGCTCAAGCAGCTGCCAAACCGGCACCGGCTCAACCGGCATCGGCTGCAACATAATCCAGAGGAAACAAATTGACCGGACCAAAGGACCTACGCGCGACCAACAAAGGCATCACCACCGGTGATGTCACTGCCGCCGCCGTGGAAGCCCAGGTGCTGGTCAAACCTGCAAAAGTAAAACTGTCGCTTCGACTGTTTACTTTTACTCTCACCGTGATTACCCTCTCCTGGTTCTTCGAGGGCTGGCGCGAAATTCAAAGAGAGCCGGGTTTCGTTTCTGTTGCCTATCTTTTCTTCGGGACCACACTGACTCTGCTGCTTCTGGCAGTTCAGGGTTACTGGATCTATATAGAAGAAAAGTCGACCGGAAAGCTGGTCCGCAAAGTCAAATTGTTCGACAAAATTGAGGCAAAACTTTTGGCCAGACAGCAAGAACGTACAAACTGTGGGGACCAGGGAAAAGGAATTCATTGTGATTAAGTACATACTTTCACCGAAGGGCATCATACTCCTGGCATTTGCCGCTGTAATTGTCAGCGTCAGTGTTCTCATGGCTTGGTCCGAACTTGGATTCACCGGCACCTTGCCTGACTGGCTTACCGATCTCACAACCAGACTTGGTCTGTACAAACCGATCTCGGATTTCTTCAATTCGCTGACGCCGGGAATGGGCGGTGACCTGACCAAGTTCCTCCAGGAAAAAGGCGTTTCAGTCAATCCAAAATCAACGGCATCCCTTGGTGACTATGGCTACATTCTTTTCATGGGTCTTGCCCTCACCGTCGCCGGAATCGGCATCATGGTAATCGGCAAAGAAGATGCTGAAGAGAAGACTGTTTTGCCGGTAAAGAAATAGATAGTAATTGGAAGTTTTAGCGAAGACGCATTAGAGCGAAAGAGGATGACCCCAGTGCAAAAGATTGTCGATAATCACCCGCTAAAGCCATTGAACGGTTTGACACTGGCCATTGAGAACGCCACCAACGCGTTCATGACCAGCAAGTACAACCCGTTTTACTATCACGGTGCGCTTCCTCAGTATTATCTGTGGGTGCTGTATCTCTCGGGATTGCTGCTTTTCGCATATTACATCCCGACCATCGACAACGCCTACAACTCGAGAAATCTCACCAATGCCTGGACATCGGTAGACTACATCACAAAGAGCCTGCCTTTCGGTGGTGTCATCCGCGGTATCCACAGATATGCCGGTGATGCGATGGTGATCACTATCTTGCTGCACGCCCTAAGAGTGTGGTTCACCGATCGTTATCGCCAGTACCGCTGGCTGCAATGGGTATCAGGCATCGTCCTGGCTATATTTGTTCTCTTCATCGGTCAGACCGGTTATTACCTGGTCTGGGACGATCGTTCTCTTGTCCTGACCAGAATGACCGCCGGGGCATTTGAAGCACTGCCCTTGATTGGACCCGGACTGAAAGCCTGGTTTTTAAACGGCGATCAAGTCACCAACTTGACGCTCTCCAATTTCTTGTTTATCCATATCGGTCTTTCATTCTTCCTGCTCTTCGGTTTGTGGGTTCACTACCTGCGCATGACCAGACCGGTTTTGACGCCACCGCCGGCGGTGAACTACATTTTGACCGCCTTTGTTCTGATCTGCGTATTTGCATTTCCGATCAACAGTGGTTTGATGGCCGACCTCAACAAACAACCGACAACTTTTGATATCGACTGGTTCTTCCTCTGGCCGTACGCCATGCTCAGCCAAATGCCTGTGACTGCATACTGGGCTGTAATGCTGATCGGCACAGGCTTGATCACAGCTGTACCGTGGTTGATGATTCCGAAACAACCGGAAATCGAAACCGCTGAAGTTGTGCTCAATAAATGCACCGGTTGCTCTCTTTGCTATAAAGACTGCCCTTATCAAGCAATCGAAATGGTGCCCGCTCCTGCCGGCTCCCGATTCAAGCTTTTGGCGACAGTCAAAGATTTCCGCTGCTCAGGATGCGGCGTATGCGTGGGCGCCTGCGCATTCGATGCAATCGATTTGCCGGACCTTCCCGATGCGGAAGTGACGTCCAAAATTAAGGCTCTGCTGGAGGCGAAAGGGTAACACCAATGTCAGAAAAGATAGTAATCACGCTAGTCTGCGAACGCGCTGCCGATTTGAACGGCGTCGTTGATGATTCTGGCAATTGCACTGAAGTGCCAGGCATGAAGGTGATCAAATTCCCTTGCTCCGGAATGATTCAACCGCTGATGATTGAAGCGGCATTGAAAGGCGGAGCCGAAGGAGTGATCGTCTGCGGGTGCCAAATTGGCGACTGCTACTACAGAGAAGGCAATCGCATGATCCGCGAACGTCTGCTTGGTGAAAGACCGCCGACTCTGAAGAAAGCCACAGACAGACGCAGAGTTCTGGCTCTCTGGCTGGCCAAGCCGCAGCGCCAACGCTTCATTTCCGAGTCGAAAGAATTCATCGCCTCGCTCAGCGGTCTGGCAGCGCCCGAAGCTAAATAACAATCACAAGCATTAGAGAATCAAAAAAGGGATAGAAGTCATGGCAGTAGAAAAGAAAGAGAAAATGTCCGACATCGAGCTGAATATTCGCTGGATGTGGTTCCTTCTCCTCTACTTCGGCTTCATCATCCTGATTGCTTGTTTCGGATTGGTCGCCGAGTTCTAAATCACTCTTTAGATGTTTTCAAAACTGACTTTTGCGCAAAAGCTTGGTATCTGGCTTGGCAGTGCAGTGCTCTTCGAAGTCGTAGTTATTGCAGCCATCTGTTTTCACTTATCGAAAAACGGACCGCCAAAAGACCTCGAAAGATTCATCGATAGAGAAGTATTCTATCGAAGATACTATGACGACAAAGACTGGCAAAAGGAAGAACATCGCGCCAGCGGGCAAATTTCTGCCCACCCGAAGAGCGGCTTCTGGTACGCAGAAAGAGGGCATATTCGCTGGAATTTAAAGAACTACTCAGGCGCTGAACACGATTACGATAACGCCTATAGATTGGACCCGACCGATTACAAAAGCCTGTCCAATCGAGGTGCAATGCGATCTCTTCAGGGGAATCATACAATTGGACTGGATGACGTCAATAAAGCCATCTCCATGAAACCGAGCCAAGGATGGTTGTATGCCAATAGAGGCTACATCTACTTCAGCCTCGGCAAATATGATGATGCCCTCAAAGATTTCGACAAATGTCTGGAAACCTCAGATGAAAAACGAAGGTATCATGCCGAAAAAGCAAGAATCTATATGGCAATGCAGCGCTTTGACAAGGCCGTTACTGAATACGAAAAGGGAGTCTCATACAGCAAAACCACGAGAGACGACGATTCATACAAGCGGCTGGTTCGATTGTACATTTCAGTAGGTGAAATCGAGAAAGCGCAGCAGGCGTGTCAACACTGGCTCGAAGAACCAGAAATTGACAGTGAACGTTTTAGGATCGCCGCTAATGTCAGCCAAGCGCTTGGAGATAAGCATACAGAAACTGAAATCTACGACAAGTATGCTGCCTTTCTCGATAACAAAATTGGTTTAGCGCCGACCGAAATGAAACTGTATGAGCAAAGAGCTGAAGTGTACGAGAAGCTGGGAGACTCAGAAAAAGCCAGAGCCGATTACAAGGAGATTCTGGAAGATTACCAACGCAACAAAAGTAAGGCCGTTTATACTCCGCCGCAACTAATTAGATTTGGAGAGATGTACGAATTGATTGGGCTGAAGGATGAAATGCAAAAGCTGTTCAAATCTGAGATCGCAAACTATGACAGTCAGATCAAACAATATCCGAAAAATGGTTACGGATATCTGAATCGCGCAGAACTCTACGCGAAACTCGGAAACGAAAAAGCAGCAATGCATGATTTTGAAACCGCAAAAAAATTGCAAGACTCGAGCTCGATTGCCAATGCCTGGGCTCGCTTTGCTTTAAAAAAAGGAAAGTACGATTTAGCCCTCATGCTGCGACAAGAATTCCTTGGAACTCATAATGCACATTCTTACTCAGCGTTAGCTGAAGTGTGGGAGGCAAAGGGAAACCACAGTGCAGCTTTGGGAGCTGCAAATACAGCATTGACACTGGATCGATTTTTACCCGACGCCTATTACTGGCTGGGAAAAGCCCGAGCTGGGCAAGGAGATTTTGCCGAATCAAAACGACGGCTGCAACAAGCGACAGCCTTTGGATATGATCCAGCTGCAAGTGAAGACGAAGGTTCTGACGAAGATTAAGACGGCTTTCGCAACCTGTATCCAACCCGAGCGACATTTTCAATGATCGACTCGTTGGGATCGTCTGTCTTATCGACTGCTTTGCGAATGCGACGGATGGCAGCACGCAAACCTTCAGGCGAAGCGTCGGACTCATAGCTCCACACCCTCGATAGAATCGTCTGGACGCTGAAGACATGGTCCTGATTGCGCAGGAAGAATTCAAGCAGCGCAAAATCTTTCGGCGTCAGGTGAATATCTTTGCCGCCTCTTGTCAGCCGATATTTCACAGGGTCGAGTTCCAAATCTCCAGCAGACAAAGTATTGCCGGTTATGCCAGCGGCTCCGCCCGGGCGCCTGAGGAGCGCACGCAAGCGAGCGTGCAGTTCGCGCATATCAAAAGGCTTGGTCAGATAATCATCGGCACCGGTATCGATGCCTTCTTCCTTGTGGTCGATGCCAGCCTTGCCGGTCAGCATGATCACTGACACGGGCTTGCTCATCTGGCGAAGTTTCTTCAGCACATCGATGCCTGAAAGTTCGGGCAATTGCCAATCCAGAACCACGACGTCATATTCTTCGGTTTTGAGCAGCTGCATTGCTTCTGCGCCGTCGTAGGCAACCTCGACTACATGCCTTTCTCCTTCCAAGCCGGCTTTCACCATCATGGAAAGATCCTGATCATCCTCGACCAACAGTATTTTTGCCATCGTTTTGCATGTAGAGACAATGGTAATAATAGTCAGTATACCCACAGAGATCTCTTTCACTGCAAATGCATCTGCCCCGTTTATCGCTCTCTGCAAAAGTACTGACCCTGGTGCTTGTGCCTCTGGTATTGCAGTTGGCGACGTTATTCTGGGTGGCGAAACTGGAAAATGATGCCGAAGCTCTTTTGACCGAATCAATTAGAGCCAAAAAGATATCGGACGCGATTAATGTTCTATCGCAAGATGCCTATGACTACATCGGCAGATTCGGCAGAGACAATCCGCAGCATATTGTTTCCACAAGAGACGCCGAGCTCGTGATGCTACATGACAGACATTTCCTGCACTACAAGCACCTCAAGGAGATGGTTGAACACGACGCGCCTCTTTATGAGTCCGTAGTTAATTCCGAAAATGCAGCTTACAGAACATTCAGCCTTATCAGACGCCTGGAGGAAGTGCCCGAAGAAGGACCTGAAGAGATCCAGAAGCTGCGCAAGCAGCTCTGGAAGGACGTGCGCAAAGACGTCAAAAATATCCTTGGGGGAGGCTTGTTGGACCGCGCCAAAGAGCAAAAAAGACTGGCCGAGGTCGATGCGGTAGAACAAGCTAGACTGCGCGAAATATCTAAACAGCTGATGATTATCATTGCCGTGATCGATACCGTGATCGCAATTGCCGTTGCATTTTATTTGACCAGAACCATTGCTTACCGTTTGAGAATACTCAACGAAAATAGTTACAGATTGGCTGCTGATGTGCCGTTACACCCGCAACTGAGCGGCACAGATGAAATTGCCGCTGTCGACAAAACCTTTCACAACATGGCGCATGCCATGAAAGAAGCGGCGAAAAAAGAGCGAGCGATTATCGACAATGCGCGCGATTTGATTTGCTCCATTGATTCAGGCGGCAAATTCTCTGCTGTCAATCCAGCCAGCCAGGCTGTTCTCGATCGGACTCCCGAAAGTCTTTTGGGTACACACTTTGCCGATTATGTCGCCGACAGCCGGGAGAACATTCTCAAGATTTTCTCCGATCTAAAAACCGAAGGTGACACAAGCCCCATTGAATTGAGAATGAAAAAGGCTGGAGGCACTATTGTTCATGTTCTTCTCTCCGCGCATTTTTCCAAAGAAGAAGACACTACCTTTTGCGTCATCCACGACATCACCGAAAGACGCAAGGCAGAGATGCTAAAACAAGAAGTGATGGCGATGGTAACTCACGATCTGCGCACCCCGCTTTCGACGCTTCGTCACATTTTTACGTTTTTAGAAACAGGGCAACATGGCAGCCTGGACAAGAAAGGCACCGATTTTGTCAATGCCGGCGCGCGCAATGTCGACCGCCTTCTTACTCTGGTAAACGACTTGCTTGACGTCGAGAAAGCCGACAGCGGGCAAATGCACCTGGAAATGTCGAAAGTTTCGCTCAACGAATGTTTTGACGCCTGTGTCTCCAGCCTGTCCGTCTTTGCCGAATCAAAAGGAGTCGGATTGGATTTTATTGAAACAGACCTGATTGTAATGGGCGATGAAGAGCGAATTGATCGTATACTCAATAACCTTGTCGGCAATGCCGTAAAATTCTCGCCGAAGGACGGCAAGGTAACGCTTTCAGCGGCAAAAACGGCAGAAAAGGATCAAGGATTCGCTCTCATCTCAGTGAAGGATCAAGGCGAAGGAATACCGGAAGACAAACTTGAGAACATCTTTGAAAAATTCCAACAGGTTGAAAGGCGTTCGGAGAATACGGAAAAAGGATCAGGCTTAGGATTAGCGATTTGTCGAGCTTTTGTACAATTACATGGCGGAAAAATTTGGGCGGAGAGTAAAATAGGCGAAGGCAGTGAATTCAAATTTACGATTCCTCTGGCGCAATGACAGCGAAGCTTTTCGCAAAATCATTTCGGCATTGTCTATTTTTCTGATCCTTGCCGGTCTTCACTCTGCGCCAGCATTTGCAGATGAAACACAGACTGAGACCTCAATCAACCTGCAAGAGAGCGCCTGCGGCAGAGATCCGGAAAAAACTCTCGATCCATTAAGCGAACCGCGCATTGTTATGAAGCACGATGCGCTCATGTATGTTCTTGATGAAACCGGCATGATTCCGGGAGGAAACAATTCGGCCTTCGGATTGTACCGGGACGACACTCGTACGCTCAGCAAACTTCGCTACGTGATTAACGGTCAGGCACCAGAACTTCTTTCAAAAGACGTGAAAGGATATTGCGGCACCTTCGTCTATGGTCTCAGACAGCGCAAAAAAGATGCCGATCGCTCCATCGTACTTCGCCGTGAAGTGGCTATGTATCAGGGTATAAGCGAACGCATCACAGTGACGAATTTTTCTGCAGAAGAATCAGATGTCGCTTTATCAATTTGCACAAATGCAGACTTCAAAGACATGTTTGAAGTGAGAGGTTTTCAGTCCAAGGAAAAACCGAGAAACATTGATACTACAATTGGTGCGTACCTTCGTTATGGCTATATTGCCGACTCGGCATATACGGAATTGAATGTTGCTGCACAACCACCAGCCACAAAGTCGCCGGGAGGCTTCAACTGGAATATAAGACTTAAACCAGGACAGTCCAGTGCTTGTGAATTGACCATCACCTCCCTGACGAGCGCCTCCAGCGTTATGGAGAAAGAAAGCCAAACCTGGACTTATGACGTCAGACTTGAGCATGGAAATGAATCCTTTCAAAAGTGGCTTGCCGGTTGTGCGCAGATTTCAACCGACAACCCTGCTTTCAATAAAATGCTGGAACAAGCATATCTGGATCTCTACCTACTGCGACAACCTGTCAAAGGTGGAACAGCATTAACAGCCGGTCTTCCCTGGTATGCCGTGCCCTTCGGACGCGATCAAGCAATTACCGGGCTGCAGACTGTCATGTTTATGCCAAATACCACAAAAGATATTTTGATCATGCTGGCGGCATATCAGGGCACAAAGAAAAACGGCGAAACTGATGAAGCACCCGGCAAAATAATGCATGAATTGCGGACTGGGGAATTAGCGGCAAAGGGAATCGTCCCCTTTCATCCGTATTATGGAACCATTGATGCGACGCCGCTTTGGGTAATGCTGATGCGCAAGTATTTGCAGAACACCGGTGACATGGAAACAGTCAACAAGCTATTGCCCAATCTCGATCGGGCAATGTCTTATTTGCTCAATGCTTCCAGCAAAGGCTTCCTTACTTATGGCGGCGAGGGTGCGCTGTCCAATCAGTGCTGGAAAGACTCGGGAAATTCCATGATGTACAGCAACGGAAAGCTAGCCGAAGCGCCGCTTGCCACCTGCGAAGTGCAAGGCTATCTCTATCGTGCACTCAAGGACGCAGGATATATCTATGGTCGTTTTGGCAAAGTGGATAAATATAAACCACTGCACCAACGCGCTGAGAAGTTGAAAGCTGAATTTAACACGGCCTTCTGGATGCCGCAAAAAAAATACTTTGCCATGGCGCTATCCGGCAACGGTAAACAGTGCGATGTCGTCGCTTCCAATCCAGGGCAACTTTTGATGAGTGGAATAGTGGACGAAGACAAGCGAGAGCCCGTATGTCAAATGCTGATGGACAGCCAGCTTTTCAGCGGATGGGGAGTGAGGACTTTATCCAATAAAGAAGTTTCCTACAATCCGGTCAGCTACCACAACGGCTCCATATGGCCGCACGACAATGCCATGATAGCTTCCGGCCTGGCCTCAATAGATCATAAGAAAGAGGCGGAAAGAATCTTCTCCGGTTTATTTGATGCCGGTACGGCATTTGGCGACAATCGTTTGCCTGAGCTCTTTTGCGGTTTTGAAAGAGAAAGGGCAGCACCACCGGTTTCCTATCCTGTGTCCTGCGTTCCTCAAGCCTGGGCGTCCGGCTGTTTATTTCAAATGATTGAAGCCTGCATCGGCATTGAGGTAGACGGAGCACAAGGGGAGCTCAGTATAAAACGCGCGTTTATGCCGAACTTTCTCAATACAATAACTATCAAATCACTGCCGACTGGGGCAGGCAAAGCGGAATTTGGCCTAAAGCGAACGGCAAACGGCTATGCTATAAGTGGATTCCATACTGATGGAAAGGTCAACTTCCATATGGAAGGCGCTAGCAAGATTTCTCCATAATTCCGCTTCACTAAATGCCCTGTCACATTTCTGTCACCGGACCGTCGCCCTTCTATCACAGCTGGTTCCTAAAGTAAGAGTCACGAGGCAACGCCGCTGACGTTGCCCATCACCCCAGATTCTTACCAGAGAGGCCCGAGACCGATGACAGAAAGTGATGCATATGTGATTAGAGAAAATCCGTCTCACCACATGGACTCAAGCGAGTTGAGGACTTCAATCCAAAATATAATGGCCAGCGAAGGACTGAAAGTTCCTTCTTATATGTGCACCAATGACTCTTCTCAAGCCTATTTGCCGCCAATGAAGATAGAGACCGAAAAGAACATAGTCTACAAGAAAAAGATCGCTGAACTGGGCGACCAGGACACAGGTTCGCTCAAGATCGATGGTGGCGCCAGTGGTCTATTCGAAAGAGCAGATGCAAACGGCGACAATCGACTAACCCGAGACGAGATTTCCGCTCGCTTCGGAACCAAATTGAGCCAGGACGAAGCAAGAGCGCTCAAAGATATTTATGGCAGCTTTTCTTCGATGGACTGGGACGGCAATGGCAGAGTCAGCCTCAATGACATTGAAGGAAGACAGAGAAGAGAACGCCAGGAAGAGCAACTGAACGACAGGTTGGACTCATTTAGAAGGATAGTGGCGACTCACCGTCATGACATAGATAGAAACGGCGACGGTCGAATTAGCGCTGGTGAACTTGCCCAAGCTGGTCGATCTGAAAGTGAATTCAATACTGAAGATCGCCAAACGATCAACTGGATTCGGCACAGAAGTTAAAACTGTAGACTGGGGATGCTGGGTCGCCAAGGATGCGGAAACGCAAAATTGGCGACCTTTGCCATTTCAACCTGTTTGCCGACCCTGGTCGTTTAACCTAGAATAGTAACTGAGTCCCAAATCGTGTGTCCAAATGGATCCCTTCGAAGCGACAAAAGTAACTAGCGACGCCGACTCAAACTCGCCCCCTGCGCAAATCGCTCTGACGCCAGGCGAAACAATATTAGGCAAGTTCAAAATAGTTGAACTGCTGGGAAAGGGTGGCATGGGCAGCGTCTACCGTGTCGACCACGTCTATCTAGGGCGGCAGTTCGCCCTTAAGTGCCTCAACAAGCAACAACAGCCCAATGACGTTACCTGGCGCCGATTTCAAAATGAGGCGAAGGCCGCGAGCAAACTTGATCATCCAAACTTAATCAAAGTGCACGAATTCGATTTGCTCTCCGATGGGCGCCCTTTTATTCTTATGGATCTGGTCGAGGGCGAAACCCTGTCAGACCTGACAAAAAAGGTAGGCTCACTGCCCATTAAGCGCACTGTCGACATTATGATTCAAGTTGCCTTTGCAGTTCAATACGCACACGATCAAGGCATTATCCACCGCGATTTGAAACCCACGAACATTATGGTGATTCCGCCGGCGGTCGAAGGTGAAAAAGAAGGTGTGAAACTCGTTGATTTCGGCATTGCAAAACTAACGGGCATCGATGACTTCAATCAGCAAACTCTTACGAAGACCGGCGAGATCTTTGGCAGCCCTCTCTATATGAGCCCGGAGCAATGCACTGGTGTGATGATCGATCAGCGCACCGATCTCTATTCAATCGGATGTGTTTTCTATGAGCTTTTGACCGGTGCGCCTCCATTCATGGGTGAAACTGCACTGAGCACAATGATGAAGCATCAAACCGAAGCACAACTATCGTTGAAGGAAGCTTCCTTAGGAACGTCTTTTCCACCCGCTCTCGAACATATCGTGGCAAAACTCCTGGATAAAGATCCAAACCAGAGGTATCAGACCGCCAATGCACTGGTTGTGGATCTGATTCCTTTTACTCAAGCAGACAGCAATCTAAATGCCATTCCAGTTGCAAAACCAAAGCCGGCGATTGCCTCAAGACAAGGTCAAACAACTCAATTTTTGCAGCCCGAGCCTGCTGGCGGTGCCGGCAAAAGCAAGTCCACGCTAATTGCCTTAGTCGCAGCGCTGGCCGTTTTGATTTTCGCAGCAGGTTTTGCGATTTGCTATTTCACTATGGGTGGGCTGAGGTCTCAAGAAAAAGCCACTGCAAATGCATCCGCTTCAGGCACTGCGGCTATTTCCCCGGGCACTCTGTATTTAGAGACAAACGGTGACCAGAGATTTTTCCGATTTCCTCCTGAAGTTAGATCGCTGGGAAAGCTTTGCTTTGATGAGATGAGGTTCTTCCAGGCGGAAATGAAAGTGATGATTCCTAAGGGCAAAGCAATAGGTTTGTGGCCAAGCTCGTATCTTATAGACAATCCTCAATTGTGGGACGGTTTTGGACCTGACGATTTATCGGTCATCAACTTTGCCGGCAGCGAAAAGGTAGACTCGAGAACATTTGCAAAGCTGGCCAAATTTCGCGGACTGAAGGCATTATGCGTAGGCAAGACTGGCTTCGGTCCGGAAGATCTACGCTTCTTGGCTCCACTGCAATCACTTCTTGGTTTGACTGTTGGTTATTGCGATCGCTTGAGAGCAAGCGATCTACTCAACTCGCCGGTGCTTGCCCATCTGGAATGTCTAGATATCGCCGACATGCGGGACGGGAGAGCCATCTTAGAACAGATAAATTCACTGCCCAATCTCCACCAGCTTGTTGCAGACAGTTGCAACCTAACCGACGATGATTTGAGGATGCTTGCCAAAAGCAAGTCACTGAAGATTGTCAGTCTTTCTTGCAATCCGAAAATCACCGATGCGGGAATTACCAATCTCAAGGACATGAAACAACTGACATGGTTGGTCATTAGTGCAACATCAGTGACGCCCAAGTGCGTCGACTCGTTGGCTTCCATTCGTGATCTAAATCACGTTGAACTGGGAGGCAAAAAATGGAGCAAGCAAGAAATGCAAGAGTTTGTGGCAAAGCTAAAACGCGGCAAACCAAAATTTCAATTCGCAGTAGATGACCAAGACCCACAAGATACATTAATCTCAATGCCGGACTTTCCCTGGAAAGGGCCGAGCTTTGACTCTCATGTTCTCATGAATGAGAGGCAGGTTTTTACTGAATTCGAAGGCATTTTAAAACCATAAGAGCCGACTGCAACGCGGCAGTTATGCAGACTCGCGCTTTTCCAATTTAATACAGCAATAGAGCGCTGTTGCATAGAAAAGGAAACCACACCAGTAGCTGACTGAAATTCCGGCGAACATTGAGATCACCACAGACAATACCGAACCTAAAACTGACGCAGCGCCGTTGATGCCCCAGAACCAGGGGGTGAGTTTTTCACTGTGTTTGAAGCCCAGGCGCATACCGGTGGGAAAACCAAGGCCAAGGACGAAACCGACAGGAAATAAGCTGGCGATACTGGCACCGATTCGAACAGGTGTCGATTCCGGCGCCAGTGCGTGCACCAGGGTTGGAGTAGCAAGGCCGAAAATCGCAGTCACGACAAGCGTTGCCGCCAAAAGCAAATGCAACTTGTTTTTCGT
Source organism: uncultured Candidatus Obscuribacterales bacterium (assembly GCA_964531315.1). Taxonomy (GTDB): domain Bacteria; phylum Cyanobacteriota; class Vampirovibrionia; order Obscuribacterales; family Obscuribacteraceae; genus QKMZ01. The sequence goes on from CAZHEZ010000031.1 coordinate 26,250, forward strand.
CAAGTCACAAAGTTTGCCGAAAGACACACTGCCAAGACCGGTGGCCAGGAAAAGAGTGAAGAGCACCACCGCCAGTGCGTAAATAGGATGACCTAAAGTGATTGAAAAACGTTGCACTTGAGAAAGTTCAATCAACATGAAGCCGATGCCGATGGAGAAGAAATAGACAAACAACGGCAACGAGCCTTTGAGCTGCGACTTGTCCTTGGTTTGCAAAATGGGCAGACGAAAGCAATAAAACGTGAAGAAGGTGACGGTGACAAGAACAAGAAGCAGTGCCACCGCCGAATTGATATTGTTGGCGGTGCGCCCGCTGGCATAAATGGTTTTGTTGAATATTTGAGTGGGATTGAGCGTTTGGAAGAAAAACGGACAATCATCAGTGGAAGGTTTCAGATTGAAAGGAACCGTTTTTTCCACCTCACTGGTTTTACCATCGGCAGCCAGGGCAAGCAGAGGATCCGTGGTCATAGTCGGGCTGAGAACCAGCTCAAAACCCAGTTCTTTTGAAAGTTTCTCCACATTGGCCAATTGTTCGGCAGTAAACGGCTTGCGGCTGACAAGTATGGTGCCCAGTCCGTCTTCGGCATGCAACGATTCGCCCAGTTCGGAGCTCATCAAGCGGACAAGCACAATATGGGCACGCGGGTTTTCTACCCCAATGCGCTTGAGTGATGCATTGGCGACTCCCAAAAGACGATAAATTTCGGACGGAACATACTTGCTCCACCAGCGAGTCATGGTCAGCATGCCGCGATCGCTTAAATGATCGAGAAAGGTTTGCCAGGCATCAACGGTATAAAGAGAACTCTCAGTCAAAGCAAAAGCGCCGCTTGAACTGGCCGCCCAGGTGTCTACCAGTGTGGCCTGAATGGTGTCGTACTTTTCTTTAGAACGCGTGATATAACTGCGAGCTTCATCGCAAACCATCTTCACGCCCGGCATCTTATCCAGATGACCGGTGTAATCGCCATAGCGCCCGTTTACCGTTGCCACAGTATTGTTGTTTATTTCAACTCCGGTAACGGTTTTCTGCCCCAGTGCAAGCGCCGCAAGAATATCTTTTCCACCACCCACACCAATCACCAGAGCATTGCCGTCTTTGACAATCTCATATGCGAAATTGGAGATGTCGTACTTGAAAAAATCGAAATCTTTGATGTTTCCCGTAAAACGATAAAGAATGGCAGCAGCACAGCCATCCATGTCGAGCCAGAGCTGCCGGATTTTCACATCGGGAAGCAATTTGCTATATCCGAATTCCAGCGGTCTTCTATAGGCATCAGGTTCGCCAAAGACACGGATACGAGAAAAACAGTTCCATTTTTCAAAGAGAACCAGTTTTTCCTTCTCACCTTTCGACCAGGAGAGACTGATTACTGGTTTAGATTGATTAGCAAGATAAGCATTCGTGCCGACATAACCGGCAGTCAGAAGGGCAATGACCAGAGCACCGATTCTCAATTTCTTTTCTGTCGTATTGAATGAAAAACAGAGTGCCGAAAGGGTGGCAATAAAGCCGATCAGATAAACGTCCGTAATGCCATCAATAAATTGCAGACTGCCAACCAGCAAAACGCAGCCGACCGCTGCTCCGATAAAATCGGCGGCATAGAGCTTGTGAGTCTCAGCCGGATAGCGAGTTAAGGTCAGTGAAATACAAATGCTGCTGAAAGTGAATGCAACTAAAAGAAAGGGCACGGCCACAAACAATGACGCCACAATCACTGTCGCGGAATCAAGCGGCAGAAGCGCCGGCACCGAGATGTGGATGACAATTGCCAGAATGCATGAGATGGCGAAGGCAAGAATCGACCAGGACTGATATTTGCTGGTGTTTTCTTGAGTAAAAAGTTGGGGTTTCAGATAAACAATAATTGCGCCCATTGTCGTGCCGAACATAGCCATCGAAATGGCCAGAAAGGCGAAGTGGTACCAGGTCGTGACGCTGAAAATACGGGTGAGCAGCAACTCGTACATTAGAGTGGCAAGAGATGCCAGAAAGATGCCGCAATAGACGTACTTGTTTGCTTTCATAGAAACCGGGCTGAGGCGAGTTAACCAACAGGCAGCGTCCTGTATTCAAGCGGCAAGGTTGCCAAGCCTGATGGACAACTGCCTACTGATCCTCTAAATAATAGCAGTGACGAGCCAAGCCCGGCATCGCAAAAGAGTCGAGGCAGAAGGATAAATGACGAAAAAGGCGACATCATGCTGAGCAAACCCATGCGAAACCGGATTTGTTTTGCGTACTTATCGCTTATTGCCTGTATCGCGATTGGATTCCTCTATCGAATCGTTCTCAGGATTTCATTGAATCTGCACTTCTTTTACCCGACCGGCCCGTCCTCATTCGCATTTATCGACTATGTGGCCTTTTACTCCGCTGGAAAGATCGTTCTTTCCAACGCCAGAGAGCACATTTATGAATTCGCCACCCAGCTGACCACCTACAACAAAACGATTACGGACAGTCTTGGTGTAAAAACCACAGTAGATCACATACCTCTAGGGCAGTCGGTGCCATGGTTCTTCGCCATGCTGGCGCCGTTTTCACTTTTGCCTATTTTGATCTCTTACATTACCTGGAGTCTGTCAGGCATCTTCCTGAGTGGTATTGCTCTATGGAAACTGTTAAAGCAAAACGGCTATACGACACTTTTCAGCGCGCTCTTTTTACTGGGCGTTGCCGGAAGCTTTCCATACGAACACCTGATCACTGATGGACAGAACAGCACCTTCATCTTAGCGGCATTCGGTTTCATGCTTTACAGCTGGTTTCGCGGTCATGACACCCCCTGCGGTATCGCTCTGGCATTGATGTCCATCAAGCCTCAATATGCATTGTTTGTCGCCATTCCTGTCATCGCATTGCGGCGCTGGCGTATCCTCATCTCAGCGGCCGCAGGCGAAGTCGTTCTGATTGTACTTTCGGCCTTAATATTCGGAGTGAAGACTCTGGCAGACTACCCGTCGCTATTGCATCAGACAGAAAAGACCGACCCGGCGGTATTTCCCACCTGGATGGTTTCGATTCGAGGACCGCTCAGCATTATCATGGATCTGGATCGAGCGCTCAGCGTCTCCACTATTTTGTACGCGCTTGCATTTCTGGCACTGCTTGTCTTTTGGCTGCGCTTTGCGGCGCGCAGTTCCCAAACAAAGATACGCATCGCCATTGGCATTACGCTTCTCAGCTGCCTTTTGACCAGCCCACACACGCACGTATACGATCTGGTCGTCTTTGCTGCGGTGGCTGCGATCATACCAATGCGCAGCTTTTTTGAGACAACCGGCATGCCAAAAGCCTTTGTTGTCTGGAGCAGGGTAATGGTTCTCTATCCACTGCTGAGCTTTTGCACTTACCTTCTTACTGAAGTGCCTGCCTTCATGAAATTCGGCGGCGAAATTATCGGAGTCGGATTTTTCCTTATCGATTGTTGTTTGTTCGGCCTTTTGATTTGGCTGTATCGAAGCGCGCATCTGCTTGATTCGGAAGGGCAGCCAGTTGCGGCGACATCTACAGATCAATCTGCAGCGTCTTGAATACTACGGATCGAGGCGCGTGCAACGCGCCGGCTACAATTCATTTTCAGGAGCGTCTTCCAGTAAGTGCAATGCTTCTTTTGGATCAAACTGAGTACGCCATAATGCAGTTTCAAACGAAGCTCTTGCCTGTTCCACATACTTCGCATAAAGATTTTTCGGCGCCACGAACATCAAGTTGTAGATGATCCTGCCGTCACCGAGTGTATCGACAAAAATCTGATACGACGACTGCTGAGTAGACAACCAGTCTTGTTCTACTATCACCGCTCTTTTGCCTGTGAAGTCGACTGTGGCAAAACGATTGCAATTAATATCCGAATGAGCAATCATTTGCCGCCCGGCCAACACAATCGCGCGCATGAGCTCTTTTGACTTTCCGCTCAGTTTCAAATTTTTGTCGTAAATTTCGCTTTTGCGCAAACTGCCAAGATTTTCATCCGAGCAGTCCCCTGAAAAATAAACTCCCATAAAAACATCGTCAGACTCAGAATGAGGCAAAAGAAAAGAGGTTTCCGTTCCCCACACTGTGTTCATTCGTCTAGAATCGTTGACGATAAAGACTGAGCGCCAGGCGCCGAAAATATGCATACGCTCGAGGGCACCGGTGGTTTTAAATAACATGGGTGGCCTCGTTGTCTTGAGGGTGGCCCTTGTGCGGTTCAAATCTTTGATTGACAACAATCTGATTGTAGATATCCGGCAAGAAATCAGGCTCGATTCGCGGACTGCGGCTGGGCACAAGAATTGGCGTTCTGTCATTCAAATACTCGTGCAAGATTAATTGACGGTCGCCTCTGACAACACGCAATTCATGTCCGCATTCAGTGGACATAAAACATACCTCTCCGACATTGAACAGCGTCGTTTGCACGTTTTCTTCATCAGACCTGGCCAGTCTCAGTATGCCGTTTTCTTCCACCACCGAGATACTGATTGCATTGCGCTTCCAGTAAACATTGGAGAGAACAGTCTGAGCAATCTTGCCGGCCAGATTTCTTGCCGGTCGAGAAACGGTGCCAACCAGATCGCAATAGTCGGCAGCACATGGTCTGTTTCTCAATTCGATGACATCGAGATCGTCCAGAAATGCACCAAACTCACTGGGTTTAATGACAGTGCCGTCAATCGTTTCCACTCTGTCGAATATGACTGCCGACGCAATCATTCGGGCAAAAGTGGCAGGTTTGTTGTCGCAGAGCAGATTGCAAGCGATAGTAATGGTATTAGTTTCATTGCCAATTCCCGGTTTGACATTGTGTGGAAACGCGCATTCACAGACAACCTGTTCCGCCAGCCAGAATCTATCTGCGTCGCTCACTCCGGAAGCAGTCTTGGTTCCCTCCGAGGCTGAAGGTTTGTTGTCATTGCCAAACAACACTTCGAACTCACGCCAGAATGAAATGCGCGCACTGATTTCAGTGATACGCTTTTGCAGCACATCGATCATCTGGAGGAAGCGCTTGGCTCGCGGTTCCTCAAAAGTATCAATGGCCTTCTCCTGAATTCTCAAGCAAGTGAGATTGCCCAGAATGCATTCTTGCAATGTCCTCAATTCAAGCTGGTTTCCAGGACGATCTGCGGATTCTACAAAAAGCGAATGGTCGAAATCACTGCCCATAATCGACTTCACCAGAGACAATTTCGAATTCTTTGCCGGCTTGGCTGAAGGCTGGGGCAGCTGAGCTGGCGGCTTTTGTGAAAACTGACCGGCAAGAAGAGCGTTGAGCAAGTCTATTGCTTCGCGCAGGGGAACAGTTGCAGTCAATTTGGAAAAACCGGAATTGATCGACAGCAGATTCATCTCTCGGCACAATGCATAGTTGAAGCAAACTTCTTCCAGGATCTCTTGCTCCTCGTCTGAAAATTCGCTCAGGGTTGCTCTCTCTACGCGACAGAATTCAGCCAGTGAGTCCAGGGCAATATGAGCAGCCTTGCTCAAAGTCCTGGACATCTCATCGGCAAAGAGCTCATGCACCTGGGTACGCTGGCGCCCGACAGCAGAGGTAAACAGATCGATGGACAGAGAGGAATTGTATTCTGACGAATAAGCCTTCAAAGTCTTACTCAATTCGTTTGCACTGAGAGCAGAAAGACGCAGTATCAGCCGCCCTTTATCTTCGGACAAAGAGAGAACGGCAGCCCGAATTCGATCGCTTTCGGTCGGCTCCCTGCGCCCGGAGTTGATTAGACGGCAGGCGAATTCTTGTTGTTCTACAGACTTAAAAACCTTGCTCTGCAAAAATTTATTGCCGCCAGATCTCTCGTCGGTTGTCAGTGCCTTTTTTTCTTCGGCCGAAAGTTTAAACAAATCATTGATGCTGAGCGCATTGTGATTTGACAAAAGCAGCTTCAGATCGATTGTAATTGCACCATTTTCAAAGATGCGCCTGCTGTATTCGGCATAATCTGGTTTATTGGATTTGCCAATGTTTAGATCAAGCTTTTGCATCGCTTCCACGAAATCGCGCACCATAATATCGAGCGAAGCACGCAGAGCCCTGGTCTCGAGATCCTGCGGCGACCTTAAACGCGCCATTACTCCCGGTCGTCCAAGAATGGCCTCAAAGCGCTGCAATTGCTCGGCAATGGGAAGATTGGACAATTTGGCAATGAGGGCATTGCTGATTTCGTCCGTTTCCAACTTTCCGGTTTGCAATGACTGCTTCAAAGTACGCTCGGCAATCAGTCGAGTATCACCTGTCAATTGAGCTTCGACAAGAGTGTCCAGGTATCTGGGATTGCCTTTGTCTTTGAGATAGGAACTAACCTCCAACTGCGACATCTGCAAAATTGTCTGCAATTTCTCCAACTGATTTGAATTTTGTGCCGTCCAAACAGCATTCCATCTTTCCGGATCGGAGCCCAAAAGAGATATTTCGATTGGCACCCGTCCACGTTTTTGTGATTCTTCAAAAGTGAGATTGTCTTTTCCTTTTTCACCGATTTTGGCCTTGAGCATACCAATGATCTCTCGGTGTTCTTGCGGATTGAGAAACTTCCTCAAGCGCTCACCAAGATCGGCAAATCGAGCCGGATTTTCGCGCAGACTGGTCCAGTCTTTTAGAGACAACAACTCAACAGCACGCCGCATACCCTTCATATCATTGGAGCGCAAAAGTCCAAAATAATCATCCTTATGCAATTCTCTTAGCGCTGCGTAAATCTCTTCGCCGCCCACGAGCTTGTTTCTCAGCAAGTCATATTGCTTGGCATTGATGACGGGGTTGGTAGCGGCGCGCAATGCGGTATCGACTTCTTTGTAAAAACTGACTGCTTGCTTTTCTTCCGCATCAAGCTCGGTTCGGCCAGCCAGCTTTTCTCCCAGCAAATAACGATGCCGATCTTCGGAGGAAGCTTTATCGACAAATTTCTTGATCTCATCTTTATTGGCCAGCCCGAACCAACCATAGGCAAATCCTTCTGCCGTACCGAGCTGCGTAGTCAGGGACTCTCTTCCATAGTGCAAAACTTCATTTAGATGTTTACCATACATGGCAAAGACTTTGTGCGCTTCTTGGGCTTCGGGCATCTGTCGAAATGCCTGCCGGGAATCAGGGCTGCAGTATCGACATGTCGATTTGAGCAATTCGAAACTGTCGCTTTTTATGGCTATTTGAGCCAGCTGTCGTACCGATTCAGGCGACTTTTGCCAGCCCGGGGTGAGAAAGACTCTGGCCGCCTGACGCGTTGCCGAGGAAACACTGGCACTGTAGAGAAGGTCGCTGACAATCTGCTTGTACTCTTGATTGGTTTGCAGATCTTTGATTTCCTTTTCCGGCATCATGGCCAGAGCTTTTCTGATTTCAGTCTCCCAGTGACCGACTGCCTTGGCATTGGAGGCGCCACGATTCAAGGCGGCATTCAATCCCACCGGTTGATTTTGTTTTTCGGTAATGTCGACGGACTTATTGAGTTCATTCAGTTTGGCTATATGCCCTTCCAACTCCCTGGCCCACTCGCTAAGAGTCTGGCGGCGTTCGTAAAATTGGGCGGGAATTTTGTGTTGGGCAGTTTCTCCGCGCATCTTCTCTTTCAGTTCCAGAATGAACTTTTTGTCGGCATCAGTGGCCGCGACAAGCTGATTTTGAGAGTCGGCATCATCAGCGGTGCCTTTTCTATTCTTAAGCTCCTTAAGGCGTCCGGAAAGAAGAGAGATAGCCATACGTTTGACGCGCCTGACTGCAGCATCCTGCTCTTTTCCCGGTTTCAAAACCTTGCGAAAATTATCGAGCAAACCAAGAAATTGCTCCGCCGGGCCTCCCTTGCGACCCAGCGCCAGATCTTCTTCTCTGAGTGCCCGCAGATCGGCTGTTTCCAAAAAAACAGCTCTGGTCTCGACAATGCCTGGCTTGGTCTGAGCGGGCACAGGCAGAGGGGCCGCCTTTTGAGGAGAATCATTGTCTGAAGCAAAAGCGCCGGCTGCCTGGTCGGCAGAACCTGTACCTGGTGAGGTTGCCAGACCTTCCGGCGCTCCGGAGGCAGAATCCGAAACACTGGCAGGGTTGATTTCCTCAGGCTTCAATTCGGTAATTGATTTGCCGAGCATGCCCATGGCCGTTATCTGCTGTTTTTTTGCATAGGCATCTTTTTCCGGCCCGTAAGGCATAAGCTGCCAGTGATGCACATTGGCGATCAGATCCTGAGCAAAACGCGCATCGGCGTGGGAGCCTTCGGCCAGCAGCTTCAGCTCTTCAATAGTAATTTCTTTGCCAGACGCCCGACTCGATGAAACAGAGGACTGGCCATCTTTTCCTTGCCCGAGATCCTTTTCGGTGGTATTGCTTCCTTTTTCAACTAATATGGAATCACCGGATTTGTCCGCGCTAAAGAGATGAAAGGTCAACCGGCGTGCAGCTTTTTTTTCACTGCCTCCAGCCGGGTCACTTCCTTTACCTTCGCTTTTATCCTTTGTCTCGTCAGTGGACATCGTCGAATTTTCTCAAAGCATATCTATATATGCCACAGGATATGCCACAACACATGGCTCAGGAAAAGCGACAGGGTAGCAAAGCGAAGATATCCACTCCATGCCAAGCGGCAGGGGATTATCGGGCCCTTGGGCTGGCCTGCTATTGATTACGGCGGTTCCAGAACCGCCTCAATTAGAAATACTCGTCAAGCACTGCCAGTGGACGTCTTCCCTGATAGCCGTCATTTTCAAGGTGCCAGAAATCTATGTCTTTTTCACCCAGGCGCCAGCAAAGGAAGTATTCGACCTTACCTTTGCGAGCCGGAAAGTCCAGAAGTCCGGAGCGGATATCTCTAAGAATGACACCAGAATCAGTTATTTCGATCATCCAGCGCTCAAAACACTCCAGATATTCTTTCTTGGCTGTGGTGAGCCGGTCTATGGACCCTTCATAACGCTGCCTGGCTTCTCTCAAAGCAGACAGTTCGGCGACATCGCCGGATGTGGCTTTGACCACGACCAGAGCCTGCTCAGCAGCCTCGCACTCCTGACTGGCGGCAGCAATCTTAATGCTGATTGAGTCCAGTTCGTCGTTTGCTTTGGAGAGCTGCTCTCTCAAGCGCGGAAGCATCGCCTGAGCCTGCTTTAGGGAGAATGTGCCGGGATTCTGCATATTGGTCATTGTTAAATCAGACGTCAAGCATCGAAAAGGTAACGGAAGCAAAAGCGCAATTGCCAGCAAGATCAGCGGATGCGCTGCAAATTAGTCTCAGTCTAACTTAATTAATCCAGGCTGGCTGTCTATGTGTCGGAGTGCGAAAATCTAGCTCCTGAACATCAAATTAAACGAATTAGGAATTTGCACAAATGGCGAAACTGATCGATCTGACCCGACCACTTGTTTCTCTCGACAAGAATAGCTTCCCTCCCATTCTGGCTCCGCTTTTCAGAATCATCTCTCCAGAGGTGGACTTTGTCGGCAACGATCGCGGCGCCGACATAATGTGCGAAATATTTTCCTGCGCCAAAACCGATCTTCCTGACGGTGAAGGCTGGGCTGAGGAAATGGTCACTCTTTCGAGCCATCTTGGCACTCATGTAGATGCTCCATTGCACTATGGCAGCACCTGCGGCGGTGCGCCGGCAAAATCCGTCGATAAAATTCCCCTGGAAGAACTCTATTGCGACGCCGTAGTTCTTGATATGACGCATAAAAAAGGCACCGGGGATGCCATCACTGTCGATGATTTGAAGCAAGCGCTGGACAAGGTGCATTATCAGATAAAAGCCGGAGACGCAGTGCTTATTCGCACTGATCATGACAAGTATCCCTTAACCGAAGCGCTGCGCTACAACTATCCGGGCATGATCCGAGAGTCAGCGCTTTACCTGGCGGAATGTGGTGCCAAGATTGGTGGCACCGATGCTCTGGGATGGGATAGGCCGTTTCCAAAAATGGTGGCCGAATTTCAAAAAACAAAAGACAAATCGCATATATGGGACGCCCATTTCGCATATCGGGACGTCGAAGTCTATGTCATTCAGCAGCTGGTCAATCTCGATAAACTGCCGGCCCATGGATTTAAAGTTGCTTTCTTCCCAATCCTTCTGGTCGGCGCCAGTGCCGCGCCTGCAAGGGTGGTGGCATTCGTTTAGGGAGAGGGAGAGCTGAAAATACTAAAGAAGGGACTCGCTTTTGGCTCATCCCCTCTTTTGATTTGTTTCGGCAACTAACCGTCGGTGATTGGTTAATCTTTCTCGGGACGCTACGAGTCCAACGGTCAGTAATTTCAGAATAGCGTCAAGAGATGATCGTTCGCCCTAGGGTTAACCCTGAAGTCTTGTTGCTGAAAACCTCAGGTATTTCAAAAATCACAAAGAACGGCCTTTTGCTGGAACAAAGCGGCCGATAACCACATCATTTATTCTTTTCGAATTTAATACTTCTGTCGTTCATCGTTTCTCGACCTCTAAGTGAACTGCCGGCGCATCTGTGCACTGTCAGCGATACCACCTTTCAGTCTTTTGCTCGTAAGCATGATCAAAATTGAGAGCTGAATGAAAAAGGAGCAGAAAGCATATGGGCAGGCAAAAGGCTTATTTAAAATCGAGCACAAAACTAAAATCCGGCGTATCGCCTAAGCGAGCAGGACGTCTCTTCCAGAGCAAAACAGTGGCTCTGGCAGGCAGTTTAGTTACAGAGAGCTGATCTATTTCGTCTACGGCCGGGCTCATATTGTTGCAGCCGCCCGGGTATTTAGAGCTGTCTCCAGTGTGAATGTACTGCCCAATCTCAACTGGATCATTGAGCTTCTTTGCATTTTCAATATTGGACGAAAGTCCGGCAGAGATATACAGATAATTGAAACCAAAGTCTCTGGCGTTGTAGGCAACCAGTCCAAAACGCACATTCTCGTCGGTGATCTCGAGCTTATTATCCAATTGTTTCAGCTTGCCATTAAATGCGGTGACATCATAAATCACCTGGGCCATTCTTCTTCGTGGCCAATACTTTAGTTCTTGCGGCGTCCAGGTATAAGGGAAATCCGGATTCTGCAAATCTTGGCCGGTGATTTGAGCAGCATTCCAAATCTTTGCAGTCCAGGGATTGGCGGCAACAAGCAAGAACGGATTCAGTATAAAACGCGACTCTTCAGAAGGGCCCTCGATACTGCGCAGACCTTCTCCCCATATGTACTGTCCAGCCATTCCCCACCAGGGTTTTCCATTGGTAATCTCATCAAAAACTGAGGCGGCCGGTTCGTAAGGGCTGTTGATCAGCTGTGCATGAGACATAACTGCATTGGCGCGCAGTTTCAAAACTTCGGCGCGAGTCATGTAATTGAAGTGCTGAGGTGGATTTAGGGGAATCAGCGTGCCGTCAGGCACCAGCGCCAGGGGCCCGAGTTTGAGCGAATTATTGCTGGCCTTTGCACATTGATTGATGGAGTTGTAGAAGAAAAACATGGCCACGAAAGATAGAGCGATCGACCAGTTTAACGGTCTCGATCGCAGTATCCCGGGTGGGAAGCTAAAGCTGTCCAATTGGGGCCATTTCAGCAAAAAGCGTCAGCGAACGGCCATCTGATAATGCACTGTGAAACTGCTGTTGATTTTCTTGTTCGAGACTCCCGGTTTGACCACGGCATCAGTGCTGACTGAGGCGAAATGACCTTCTTTGTGAGAGGCCGAAACTGAGCTGGTATTTTTCTGAATAGATTTCCATTTGTACATGCGAAATACATTGTCGTACCAGTCGATAACTTGACTTTGTGGCTCTTCGGCCTCAAATACCATGGCATATCTCGGTCCACCCTTGGCAGCTTGCTCGACAGTGCCGGTGACGAATCTGGCCTTGCCGGTATAAGCGGGCAGGTCAGGCAAGTCGACTTTATCTCTCAATGGTTCGAGTTTGTGATTCTCTTCAGGGTTGAGTTGATACGGCTTGGTGCGATACGAAGACGGAGTGTTCTGCGCGCTTGATATCTGCGGGCCGACGGCATAGGTCGAGAGCAAAAAGATGGAGGCAATTAGAAGACTCCAAGCTCGTTTGTGCTTGCTTGCTGCTGCTGACACGACACTATCCTCCCCATCAAACGGAATCAAATCAATAACGAATAGGCCAAGTGAAAACACTACATATAAAGAAGTGCCCACCCAATTAGAATCTTACACGATTCAAGAGGGTGGGCGCTTTATCTATCGGGTGATTGGGTCAAGCCCAATCAGTCCAGTTGGTTGCGTTCTAGTTGGGTTTGCAGAACTCACCACCACCGGTCGTCTCGTTGCGGAACGAGAGTTCGCCCAGGAAGTTATGAGCACCACAGCTTGGTTTCCATTCAACGATGTCAGTGGAGCTGAAATCGGTACCTTTGAATTGGGTGTACGGTTGGTCGTGAATGTTCGTATCACCCCTTGGGTTACCCGCTACGCCGGTCTTGGAGTCAAGGTCGAAGTTGCGGATTTGGTTGTCCGGATTGGAATTGCATGTAGGATGCGTTCCTTCAGCTTTGATATTGAATGGATCTTCTGCGCCTGCATGTGTCTTCGGCACTGTAGGCTGAATGTCGAGCTTGCTGCCACCTGCTGACAGGAAGATGAACATGGTTGCACCAGGTGGAAGGTCCTGTTTCTTCAACAGAGTTTCGACATCGGTACGGGTGACCGAGGGAAGAATTTCCATACAACGTTGATGGATCATACCGATGACATCATTGCAGGAACCAGAGAACTGGCCGCCTTTCATGGTGTGCATCAAGAGTTCGTACGGGCTTCCAACATTGGCGAACTGTACATCAACAGCAGGCGTATTGTAGGCCTTGTTCGGTGTTTCTCTGGGTCGGTCATAGACCTTCATGCCAGACTTCTGGTCGCCGGCTACGGTGACGTTACGTGCGCAACGAGCACCAGAACCGAAAGCTTCTACAACTCTGGCTTTAAGGTATTCGATACCGTTCATGCCTTCGGCCATGTTTCCACCGCCGCCGCCACCTGCGATACCGCGTCCGAAGTTAACTGATGCGTCAGTTACAAATCCACTTCCACCATCGCTGGTCGCGCGGCAGAACAAGTCTGCTGAGCTTGCACCGTCGGAATCGGATGCGAAATTGTTTTGGTCGCATGTGCCGGTTTTGCCGGAACCACTCTTAAGTTCGGTCAACAAATCGCCGACTGTCGCAAATTGATCTTTGGCAGGGGCTGGCTTGTTGTATCTGATTGAAGTGGTAGTGCCCAACGAAGTTGTATCCGTATAGCCACTGGGCCACAGTCTCTTGTCTCCACCTCTGGCATCAGCATTAGGATCCGATGCAGGCAATGTGCCGACGGTCGGAGCATAAGCTTCCCATTGTGCCAGAAGAGAGGCACCATTCTTGTCGGTAAACAGAGCGCCGTTGGCCGCATAGGATGTGGGGCCGCTGCCGCCTGTTCCGTTCCAGAATTCGTTATTGAATATGCTGGTTCCGCCGTTTACATCTTGTCCGGATACAGGGACTGCACCAGGCAAGTTGGCTGCGGATACATAGTTCAAGATTCTTACGTAGCCACGCGGAATGCAGGCTTCGTATTCAGCATTCAAGGATCCTACGACTGCGCAAGCAACTGCGCCGCCGAAATTGCCTTGATTGTGGTTTGTATTTTGAGACTGCGATTGAGTCTTCCAGGAGTTGGGGGGAGCATAACCGATGGCAGTCGCGCAATTGTCGAACTGTCCCAGGTGAACCAAGTGGGCTCTGTCTTGAGGACCTACAGCAGCACCAAGAATCGCTTTGTCGAGGTAATTGCTGAGGGTCATGTTTTTGTCATAAGCTCTGATGAAATTATGTCCGCCAGTGCTCGAGAAAGCACCTTGGGGCCATGAGCCTTTTGACTTCACGTTGGCAGAATTGACGGTCGTATTTGTGTACAGAGTACTGACCGTGGGATTGCCCATCATGTCGATAACGGTCTTGTTGATATAGACATTGGTCTTTTGCATGTCGTTGCCATTTTCAGCAATCATCCACGCTGGCTTGATGTCCATACTCAGTTTGACGTCCGAGGTCGGTCCCATCATTTTGACGTTCTGGGCTTTGGCCATAGTGTCAAAGTATCCGGGCAACAAACCGCCGCCGTTCAATTGGTTTTGGAGATTCTTACCGAGAGTTTCCAATTTGTCGATAACATCACCGGCGAGCTTGCTGGAAGCAGGTCCGATCGCTCTGGCATTGAGAGCAACCAAAAGAGCTCTACCTGCAGCGCGGTTGTACGCGAGCAAGTTGATTGTGCCTGTGTTGTTAGGAATACCGGTTGCGGTGTCAACACCGAGACCATCGAACTCGTCATTAGCGGGTGCGTTGACGGTTGGTTCCATCAAAGCGCGCTTAGCAACGTTCATGGCGCCGGCGTCGGTGGCGTTAGCAACTTCTCTTCCACCGCCCATTATTTTGGACAGGAAGAAGAAGCCGATTCCCAGAATGGCGATAAACAGTACTATGACTGCTACCAACCCTAACGTAGCTCCTCGTCGTCTACGTAATTTCATTGCTTTGTTCTCCTCCGAAGAAGGACCGGCAGCATGCCGGTATGAGTTTTGTAATTGAATCAGCCGATTGGTTTAGGGGTTTTCGACTGACCGGGGGCGAAATAGTAAAATCCTATTCATTATTGTCCGTTAATGTAGCTAGGCTGTCAAGGTTTCGTCACTTAAGAGGGCTTACCGAATCAACAGCTGGTACTTTGCGGGAACTGCCGGAGATCGGGAACTGCTCACAACTACATTAGCGCTACCTAATATTTCTTACCCAAATAGTCAAGAATCAATATTAAATGAGCGCCGTTTAATGAATTTTTCTTAGGTTTTAATCTGGGAACCTTAAAATGGAGGTTTCGCAATGCCGAAATTAACTCCGAACCCGTTCTTATATATGGATATGCCCCGAAGAAAGATTATCGCCGTCTAATATTCCTCGGGCATGCGTTCTGCCAGTTAGAAGTTAAACCGTTAACGGTCTAACTTCCAAAATCTCATGACTGGTAGTTCTGATTGTCATGAGCTCGCGTCTGAATGGCCGCGGTCACAAGAATGCCGGCGAGAAGCCAGAAGAGGAAATGAATTTGGGGACGATAAAACACCGTATCCACAAAACCCATAGCCGCTATTCCAAATAAAGCTGCCGCCATACCGGCGCAGAGCCATCTTTCCCAGCCGATTGTCTTACTGTAAAAGGCAATATGGGCACGTCCCAAAAGAGAAACAAAAAACACCGCGAAGGTAATCAGAGCAAAAATCCCCGCTTCTACGGCAATTTCCAGCGGGACGCAATAAGTCCCCAGGGCGTCAAATCTACTATTCATATATAGACCGTAGGCAAGCCGAAACGCCTGATTGCCTGTGCCGACTCCAATCCACCAATTGTCTTTGAACATTTGCAGTGAGGACTGATAGACGTGCAGGCGGAAGGCATTGGAAGAATGCTGCCAGCCGGCGAAGATCGAAACCACTCGTTGCTGCATGCTCGGCACGACAAATACACAGGCAGCAGCGAGAAGCGGCAAGACTACAGCCAAACCGATGATGATCAAGCGTGTTTTGGGATATTTAGACCAGCACCAGCCGGACGAGATCAGAAACAAGGTGGCCAGCGCCACCGCTATGCCCATAAAGCCACCGCGGCTTCCGGTCAGAACAGTAGCTGCAATCAAGATTAATGAGACAGGTGCGGCAATAATCGCCAGGATCCACTTGCGTGTGTCCAGTGCAGCGATAAACATGGAAGCGGAAATCGCTACTAAAGGAATCAAGTATCCGGCAAGCAAATTGGGATTTCCCAGCGTCGAATAGATTCTTGTCGCTTGCGATTCGACGCTGGGATCTTCCCATGTGGCCAGAGGGGCAACGCCAATCTTATATTGATAAAGTCCGTAGACAGCGGCGACCAGACCGCCTGCCACTGCAGCAATCAACAAAACCAGCCTGCGTCTGGGCGTGTTAGCAACGGCAGAAAAGAGAAAGTAACTGGACACATAAACGACTAATTTCCCCAGACCTTTCAGGCTCGGAACGAAATAATGCGATGCGCAGGCGGCAACGACGTTTATAGATAAGAACAGAACGACAAGAAAGTCCACTGAGCTGGTCTGACGTTTTTCCTTTCCTCCCAGGGCGCATCCGCTTATATATAGAACGAGAGCCAAAAACGAAATAACCGCCAATCCTTCTTTGTCGGACGCAAATACAGGCAACCAGAGGCTGAAAATCATGCCGGTCACTATTAAAAATGCCAGTCTCTGAAGAAGAGTCCCGAATCCAGCCAGGCCACCATTGCCCAGCTTCGAAAGCAAGCTTGAAATCAGGCGATAGGGCAAAGCAAAAATATTGCCGAAAAATGACTCCTGAAGAGCCTTTGCGAACTTATTATCAATCGCCTCCAGAGACAGGAAGCAAGCAATCGAATCGAGCAAATGTGTCATCGTCGAATTATTGGCTTTCCCGAATGTCGACTACCACGCCTTGCACTCTGTATTTAAATGATTCAAGTTCGACTTGATTGCCCACTTTTATTTTGTTGCCGCTCACAACATAGCCGTCTTTTGTTTTTTCTGCGGTGTCGGTAACGGTGACCACAAAGTCTTGAGCTAAAGGATTGGCAGGGTCGGCAAAGGCAACAGCCTTCTTGCCATCGATAGAAAGAAATGAGACTTGCTTGGGCGTATGCTCCACCTTGGTGATTGTCATTGGCGGGCCCGGCTGATTTCTTATGGTTATAGACGATGGCTCGCCAACCTTAAACAGATTAATATCCTTGGTCTTAAATCCACTGAAATATACATCAATGTCCACTTTAGGAGTGCCCTGTATAACCTGGTTTACGCCTGCATGCCCGGCTTTGGCCAGGACGGCACCAAGAACGGCGGCGCCAATCAGTGCAACCACCGCAAAGTCGATGAAATTGGCGCGGGAGCGGGGCAAGAGAGCCACGATATATACCTCTTTATGGTTCCGGGGATGTTTTGAGCAATTAAATCATACTGCGGGAAATACGAAGGCCCTTGTCCAAAAGTGTCGGTAAACAGATACACACTAGAAAGGCAGACGAAACACCTCGGAGTCGACCATGTCAGTTATCGGCAAAATTACTACAGGCGACGCTTTCGAGAATGTTGAAGGCAAAACACAGGAAATGCCGCACGGTCTTAGCGAATATTCGCTGACTGAGCTGGCGCCTGCAGATAGAAACAACAGTACTTTCCTCAATCACAAAAACCCGGAGCTTCAAGCAGTGATTTCACAAAGCGAAATTTTGAATGTCAGCCACAGAGAATTGACCCCGGATGCAATCGACGACTCATTTCTGCAAGCACAGAGTGCTCTGGTCGATCATTTCGCCATGAAATTGAGTGCATTGCCGGATGACGTTAGAGACAGTTTTCTTAAATCGCTCGACCTTGAAAGTCACTACAAGCCCAGTTTCCCACTGCACTCACAAATTCTCAAAAGTTCATTCGCCTAAGCCTGTGACCGTCCCCTTCACACAGCTTTTAGATTGATAATGCAGACGTTATTCAGGAATATTTAGTTGCTCAAGGGTTTCGAGCATTTCTCTCTGGCTGGTTGTTGCGGTTCCTGATTTTCTGACGACGATGCCTGCGGCTAGATTGCCCAGTGCCGTCGCTTCCACATAGGAGGCACCTGATACCAGGGCCAGTGCCATGGTGGCAACTACAGTATCACCCGCGCCGGTCACATCAAAGACGTCGCTGCGATTGAAAACAGGCATTTCAGCATATGGCTTGCCGCGCTCGAACAAGGCCATTCCTTCGGCCCCGCGTGTAATCAGAACCGCTTCTGCACCGGTTATTTCAAGCATATCTGCTCCAGCTCGCTCAACCTGAGAAGGAGAATCAATGCGATAACCAAGTGCGCTTTCTGTATCCGGCTGGTTGGGAGTAAGCAAAGTAGCTCCGCGGAAGCGCTCGAAATTGCCCTGTGCATCAACAATCAAGAGCATTTTCTTTTGAGAGGCAATTTGCTTCAGACTTCTGATCACACCATCTGTCATGACGCCGGCTCTGTAATCAGAAAGAATGATCGCGTTGTAGCCGTCCACCGATTCTTCAATTTGTTGAATCAAAATTTTCTCAATGATCGAACTGATCTGATTGTGAGATATTCGATCGAGGCGCAAAAGCTGCTGCATCAAAGAATGAGATTTGGACAGAATGCGCGTCTTGACCGTGGTTGGTCTGGTTATATCTTTGACGAGTGCGTGCTTGATGCGATATCTGTCCAGCATATCGGAAAGCTTGTGTGCATATTCATCGGCTCCGCAGACGCCGACAGCCATGCAGTCGCCGCCCAGAGAGACCACATTGCTTGCGGTGTTGGCGGCACCGCCTGGGATATGAACGGTGTCGACATGCTCGAGAATCAATACCGGAGCTTCACGCGAAATTCTCTCGGGCTTTCCTTCCAGTAGTTCATCGATGAGTAGGTCGCCGACAACCGCCACTCGACCGCCAGTCAGTCCCAATATTCTCTTGCGCAATGCCGATTTCGTGACTGCAGTCGGCACGGGTAAAGGCAATGCCTGAACGCTTATATCTACTGGATGCATCCGTTCTAATTCCTTGAACAATTGACGTGCCACCAGATTGTCCGGATCGATTCCCAAGGCTAATTCAGTGGCTTGTTTAGCCTCATCAATATATCGCAAATGCTGATATAGCCTGGCCAGATGAAGCGCTTTTGATAGAGTATCTTCCGGGCTGACCGCGCTTTTCAAAGACTCGCGAGACTGCTCCAGGTCCTTCTCTTCAGCTGGAGAGCGGTTTTCTTTTTCCTTAATCGGAGTTTTGTTCAAAAAATTCTCAACCTTGACATTCATCTGAGCATCCGATTTCTCAGGCGTAGTTTGATATTCCGCCTTTCTCAAATTGAAAAATTGCTTCAGCCCCAGGGGAATATTCAAGCCGGCATTAGCGGCCTGGTCGAGCTGGCGTTGATTCGACCAGGTAAACTCCCGCACCGGCAAATTGGTCTGCCCTTTTAAGACTCTGTCTCGATAAGGTTCTGCACCCGCTTCTCTTGACAATTCGCGTCCCAGCTCCTCAGATAAGCCCAGACCCCGTGAAAGAGCTCCTCGTCCGGGTTTTCCTGATATGTGGGGGGTAAGTTGATTATTCAACTGTTCAAGCGCCTGGGTTTCACTGATACCGGCATCCGGGCGCTGAGTGCCATGCACATCTTTCAGGCCATCGTTCCTGGTCACCATGCCGCCCAGGGAAAGCCCGTCTGCGTCCTGTTTATCGCGCGGGACCTCTGCTTGCGGTTTGTTTTCGACC
Source organism: uncultured Candidatus Obscuribacterales bacterium (assembly GCA_964531315.1). Lineage (GTDB taxonomy): Bacteria > Cyanobacteriota > Vampirovibrionia > Obscuribacterales > Obscuribacteraceae > QKMZ01. The sequence continues at coordinate 45,529 of CAZHEZ010000031.1, forward strand.
TTTTCCGGTTGATTGCCAGCCGGACCCTGATTGCTCACCTTATTGCCCTCTGTCTGCCTCAAATGTCAAATGAGCTGTCGATGCCTGATGCATATGCTTTGGAAGGGATTGAATGGTGCGGAAAGTCTCATAAAATCAAGATTTTCACCTGTCTACTCAATCGTATTGTACCTAAAGGTGCCCATACTGGGGGTTTCACGGGTCGCTCCCGGCTAGTTTACGAGTCTTACGCATTGTTTACTATGGCCTATAGGCCGGCAAATGGTTAAATAATGATGGACGGCAAATGCCCTACCTGGTCTCGATCATTTTCGATTCTAGAAGCGCCAGAGGTTGATAATGCCCAGCAGGTGGTCGTTTTTGAAAACAATTTTGATCGTCGCAGCCTTTTTCTCATTGGCTATGGCTGCCCTTGCCGAGGATGAAAACCCTCAGCTGCGCCCCGGCTTGAGTTCCACAAATGCAGCCAGGACGGTTCGTCCCAACCGGTATCGCAAAGACAGAGGCGCAGCCAATGCCATGGCTCGCTACCACTTGCTGGATAAAGCAGCCAGAGCTAATCCACAATTGATCGAATCGGTTACAGACTTCCATTCAGCGGCGATGATTTTGGCTAAGCATCCGCGTCTGGGCGAAATTGCCGAAGCCGATCACTATTTATGCCGGCGTTTGACCAGATGGAAAAGCGTCGCCCGCGCTTTAGCCGTCAATCCCCAGGCGGACAGAGTAATCGCACTGGATCCGGAAGGCATCTACAGTGCGGTCAAAAAAGATCGCCAACTGGCAAAAATTCTCGCCCGAAATCCAATGTTTCACCACATGATCAGTGAAAATCCCGATTTAGGGCAATTACTTTCCACCTACATGTGAACTTGGCACCAGTTTTCATCACCAAAGCACTGATAATTGGTCTTTTGACCGGTTTGATGTCGGGCTGCTTTGGTGTGGGCGGGGGCATTCTCTGCACACCCTTGATACGCATATTTCTCAATATCGATCCGCATGTCGCGGTCGGCACCACCATGGCTTTAATCATTCCCACATCCGTGGCGGGGGCTTACAACTACATAAAAAGAAAACAGGTCGACCAGGTCATGGCCGCCAAGCTGGCACCACTGGCAATACTGGGCACCATTGCCGGTGCAGCGGCGACGCAATATGTGGAAGGTCAAACCTTAATGCTTCTATTTGCGCTATTAGTCTGCGTAGCCGGCATCGACCTCTCATTTTCAATTGGCGATAATCTGAAAAAACAGAAAGAGATCGAAACGTTAGTAGACATACCGGCCAGGCAAGAATCGAAAGCAAGCGATGAAATCGACAATCTTTCTGAGCGCAATTTGCAAGAGGCTCAGCTCAATTCGCAAAACGCTCAGCCCAATTTGCAAGACCCTCAGCGCAATTTGCAAAACGGCGTCGGTCCTTATGTCGTAGGGCTGGCAGCCGGGCTTTTTGCCGGCTTTTTCGGTGTCGGGGGCGGATTTTTGATGGTTCCCTGTTTACTCTACTTCTTCAGATTTGGAGTAAAAGCGGCATTCGGCACATCGCTTTTGGTGATTGCAGCTGTTTCCATCCCGGGCACTATTTCTCATTTTGCTCTCAACCATGTGAACCTTCCTCTGGCAGGCTTGATGATCGCCGCCTCCATACCCGGTTCTATAGCCGGCAGCGCGCTGGCTCTCAAGCTCAAAGACTCCTTTTTGCGCAGAGGCTTCGGGGTGATCATGCTTATAATGTCCGTTGTTCTGGCCATGCGTGAATTGCTGCCGGAAACACCCTTCTAAGTTGGGAATATAGTGCTTGTGTCAATCAAAGCGTTAAGAGCGCAGATCTGAGTCGAATGTTCAATCACAAACTAATGGAGCTTGAATCGGAGCGATTGGCCAAAGAGCAGTGTGCCTTAGGCCTGACCGATCTGCCGTATGAATGTGAGCTTTGCTTGCAATTGATCGAGCAGGAAGTAGGCATTAAGCTGGGCGACCAGACCCCTAAGGATTGGAAAGGCTGGCTTTCTTACAGACGCAAGGATGCCTCCGATTCTCAAGGCGGTAAATCAAATTGTGGTCTGGTTGTGCTGCGCGGCAGGGCATGTTCAGAAGGTGGCATGTTTGCAAAATGGAAGGCCGGGCTGGACGTACCGTTTGCAGTCGATACCGTAACCGAATTCAAGCGTGGCTTTGACGTAACGCCGCCACAAGATCTCGACCATCTGCTCATCAATTTCGGACGCGGAGAATCAACGCGCGTCTTTGTCTGGTACGGCGAAAATATTGCCCCTTACAGACTTGTTTTCGAAGCGGATGTTCGCGAAGAACATGATGTGCAGCTGAAAGAAGCGCTCACTGAAGCGTGCATCTGGATTATGACCAGACCAAAGGAAACCACACTGGTGGAGTTTCTCAAGGAACCCGGCGCCTGAACGCCTTACGGTCAAGTCCTAACGTGGTTCTGCCTTAGCTTGTTTGTTGACTGCCGAAACATCAAGCCTTTCGCTGCCATCATTTTGCTCAGCAATCCCAGACATGAATTCAATCGGGATAGGAAAGATGAGTGTGGAATTTTTCTCA
>CAZHEZ010000032.1:0-47107 GCA_964531315.1 uncultured Candidatus Obscuribacterales bacterium
TTAAGGCGACCTGTTTGATTTGCACTCCGACCATGATCAGTTCGTATATTCGACGTTGTGGTCCCAGCAAATTTCGCACGATCCGCAACTGTATACTGGGAGGAGAAAAGCTCAAACAGCAACAGATGATAAGTCTTAAGGAAAACCTCTCTGTTATTCCTGTGGAAGGCTATGGTTTGGCTGAGACATCACCTGTAGTATCGTGCAATGTGCCAAATCATGTCCGGTTGGCTGACGGAAACATCGTAGAAGGAATTAAAATCGGTACTGTGGGTCTACCTGTCCCCGGTACCCAGATACGCATCGTTGACCCGGACTCAGGCGAAATACTTTCGGCCGGAATTCCCGGCTTGATTCATGTGAAAGGGCCACAGGTAATGCTGGGATATCTAAATCAGCCTGATCTGACCTGTCGAGCTATAAAGGATGGCTGGTTCAATACGGGAGACATTGGTTTTCTCGATGAGCAAGGTTTTCTCACCGTGACTGGACGTGTCAGCCAATTTTCAAAAATCGCCGGTGAAATGGTTTCTCATATGGCGGTAGAAAACGAAATACTTCGCATCTCCGGTCTATCGGCGGGGGATATATTCGTCACTGCAATACCTGATGATGCAAGGGGGGAACGGCTTGTAGTCATTTACTGCAACATTGATAAAACTCCAGATGATATTGTCGGTGAGTTGAAAAAGAGTGATATTCCTAGACTCTGGATTCCTAATTCGAGGGACTTCATAAAAATAGCGGCATTGCCTGTATTGCCGAATGGAAAACTAAATCTTCGCAGGCTGAAGCAAATTGCTCTCGAGAAATTATCTGCAAAAGCGAAGTCTGTTTGAATTAATCGGTGATTGGCCTGGTCTTATGTTAATTTCAAGACTATTTCCAGCACGCCGGCACTGTTTGATTTAGTTTCCATCGGCAATCCGCAGTGCTGAAAAACCTCCAGCATTTTCTTATTGTCGGACAGAACAAGCGCTGTGAATGCCTCTAGCTTTGCAGCTCTAGCAATTTTTGTCAGGTGCTGCAGCAGCAAAGTGGCAATGCCCAGTCCCTGATACTCTTCACCAACCGCAAAAGCAACCTCTGCTCTTGTGGCAGCCGGAGAGCTGTTCGCCATGACATATCGACCGACACCAGCCGGAATAAGTTGACCATTTTCTTTCACACTTACCATCAAAGCGACATGATGGAGAAAGTCAACCTCAGTGAAATAGATCAGTTCCTTATTGGTTAGTTCTTTTTTCGGAGTAAGAAAACGAAAGTATAGAGACTGCGGGCTGAGATGGTGCATTGCTTCTTGGAGAAGAGGTTTGTCCTCGGCGTGGACAGCACGAATTACAACGGCTCTTCCGTCGCGCAAGCAGTCCTCGACATAGTATTTTTCGGTCGCAGTGGTCATATGGCTATTGTAAACCGTTTAATCCAATGCCCTTCAGCCCAAAGGATGACCCGCACCTAAAGCTTCATCTGCTATTCTTTAGAGCAAGCTCAAATGGGTGGTGAAACGGTGGGATACAGGAACATTAATTTGCTGGCTCTGGTGACCCTGGCGGTAGCGATGAGTTTCCTTGTTAACCTGCCGGGACTGAGCAAACCTTCTACAAATCAAACTGGTGCCAGTACGCAACCGGCTGATGAGCTGAAAGGCGCTGCGCTTTTCAAAAAGAACTGCCAGAATTGCCATAGCAACGGTATTACAGGCGGATGTCTCGGTCCTGTCCTGGCCGGTGAGGGTGCCAGGCGCAGCAGAACCTTCATTGAATCGCGCATCAGCAACGACAGCCAGAAGGTTGCCGAGTTTTTACGCCTTTATGGACATGCCGAGTTGATGCCGCACATGCGTGTCGCGCCGGCTGATGCCAAAGTGCTGGCTGCTTATGTTGCTTCACTTTCAGCTCCGGTAAATGGATTCGATGTGCGTGGACACGTGGCGAACAAGAAAGCGAAGAAACCCTCTTCCAACTCTTCTGCATCAGTTGCGCAAGCAACAGTTGCTTCGGTCGCCGCAGGAAAAAAACTTGTCTACGATAGAGGCTGCTTGATGTGCCATTCGTTTGGTGGCATAGGCGGGCAATTCGCCCCTTCATTTGATGGCATCGGCTCAAGGCGCTCGGAAGAATATATTTCCGAAACGATTTCCAATGCCGAATTGCTTTTGGGTAAATCCGGCAGAGAGTATGGAGAAAGGGGCCTGGTCATGCCTCCTTCATCGCTGAGTGATGCAGACATCGCCAATATTTCCAGTTATCTTGCCAGTTTGAAGTAGACAGAATGCATGTAACTCTCCACGGTGCAGCCAACGAAGTTACAGGTTCCTGTTACCTGGTCGAGACCGGCAATGCCAGAGTGCTTGTCGACTGCGGTATGTTTCAAGGGTCGAAGCACCTGGAGAAACTGAATTTCATACCGGCATCGATTTTTCCTCGGAAAATTGACGCGGTGATTCTCACTCATGGCCATCTGGACCACTGCGGTCGGCTGCCGCTTCTGGTCAAAGGAGGCTACACAGGAAAGGTTTACGGCACAGACGGCACTCTCGATATTGCCCGTTTGATCTTGACCGATGCAGCCAAAATCCAGGCAGATGACACGGAAAGAGAAAACCGCAAAAGGGCCAGAGCCGGACAAAAAGCAGTTAAGCCGCTTTTTACTCTGGCGGACGCAGAACAGGTGTTCAAGCGGTTCTCCTCGATGCCATACAATACATGGGCTGATATCGCTAATGATACCAAGATTGAATTAGTGGAAGCAGGCCATATCTTGGGTTCTTCCAGTGTGATCATGGTGGCAAATCAAAACGGCGGACGACGGCGGCTGGTTTTTTCCGGCGATCTGGGTCAATGGAATGTGCCTATCAATCGCGATCCCGCTTTGATGGATAGATCTGACGCCGTCTTCATGGAATGCACATATGGTGGCCGCGTGCATCCGGAATATGACGAAACAATCAAAGAGTTGACTCACTTAATTCAAGAGGCGGTCAGCAAAAAGGGCAAAATTCTGGTGCCTACATTTGCAGTAGGCCGGACCCAGCAACTCCTCTTCCATCTGTCCGAAATGTTTAGAAGAGGTGAAATTCCGCGAATTCCAGTCTATCTGGATAGCCCTATGGCGCTGGCCGCCACGCAAATCTATTCAAATCACACGGATCTGCTGGACCCGGAGGTTCGCGAATTCTTTTCCGGCGACAATATGCGCGGATTCCTTCCCAATTTGAGAATCTGCACCACTGCCCTTGAATCTCAAGCTCTCAATGACGTGGAAGGTCCTTGCCTGATCATGGCGGGAGCGGGTATGTGCGATGCCGGGCGCATTTTGCACCACTTGCGGCACAATTTGAGTCTCACCAATACGCTGCTTCTAATTGTCGGATATCAGGCGAAAGAATCGCTGGGCAGGAGACTTCTGGATGGTGCCAATCCCGTAAAAATCATGGGAGAAACGATTTACGTCAGGGCGAAAATAGTTTCTGTGGAAGGATTCAGCGCGCATGCCGACAAGAATGATCTATTGCGCTGGATTGAGCCACTGGCCACGCACAACTCGCGAGTGATTCTCACGCATGGAGAAGCACATCAGCTCAGTGAGATGCGCCATGAACTCCAGGAGAAGTATGGCTTGTCCGCCCAGATTCCTTCAATCGGCGACAAAATAGAGATTTGAAAAAATCAGTACCAGGAATACATTGAGCATTGTTGCTCGATTTCGGTTTTGAAATCCGGGTGAGCGATGGATATTAAAGCTCTTGCCCGTTCTTTCAGGGTTTTCCCGTTCAGTTGAGCAATGCCAAATTCAGTCACTACATAATGCACGTCTGCCCGCGAGGTGACAACACCTGCCCCTGGTGTGAGCATGGCGCTGATGCGCGAGACTGTTCCGCCCTTGGCGGTCGAAGGCAGGGCGATAATTGCTTTGCCCTGTTTGGCATGGGAGGCACCGCGAATGAAGTCTACCTGTCCGCCGAAGCCGCTGTATAACAAATTGCCGATTGTGTCCGCCGCTACCTGCCCTGAAATGTCGACTTGCAGAGCAGAATTGATGGCCGTCATCTTGTAATTTTGCGATATTACAAAAGGATCGTTTACATAATCACTGGTCTGAAACTCAACCAGCGGATTGTTGTCGACGAAATCATAAAGACGTTTCGTTCCCATCACAAAGGTGACCACGACCTTTCCGGGAAGCACTGTTTTAGCGTCATTCGTAATGACGCCTGCCTCAATTAGATCGACGATTCCGTCGGAGAGCATCTCGCTGTGCACTCCTAAATTTCTCTTGTCCAGCAAATTTTGCAGGACTGCATTCGGTATTGCGCCAATGCCTAATTGCAATGTGGCGCCGTCTTCTACCAGAGAGGCCACATTTGCTCCAATGGCCTTCTCTATGCTGGTTGGTTTGGCTGGTATCAGCTCTGGAAGCGGGTGATCCGTCTCAACGATATGATCGATCCGGCTAACGTGCACGAAGGCCCGGCCAAGGGTGCGGGGCATTTGCTTGTTGACTTCAGCGATCACTAGACGCGCTTTTTTGCGGGCGGCAATGGAGCAGTCAACCGACACTCCATAGCTGCAAAATCCATGTGAATCAGGCGGTGAAACCTGAAGAAGACAGACATCAATGCCAATTTCTCCAGACGAGATCAGATTTGGTATCTCGCTCAGAAAAACCGGTATGTAGTTGGCGCGCCCGGCATTGACTGCTTCTCTGACATTGGCGCCGATGAAAAATGAATTGACCTGAAATGACTGCGCATATTCTTTCAGTGCATAATCAGCTTTTCCCAGAGTCATTAACTGATAAACCTTTACTTCATTGAGTTCGCCGGCTCTCTTGACCATGGCATCGAGCAAGAAATGCGGTGCGGCCGCATTCGAGTGCACATAGACACTGTCATGAGATTTGATATGACTGACCGCCTGCTCGACTGACGTGACCTTTTTCGTGTAGTCATTCAGCCAGGACTGACGGTCTTTGGTTTCAGGCAGCACTGAATTATTCTCCTTTTTTCGATCGCGAGTTTACGCTCACCATGTGGGTCGCGCAAGTGTTGCAGGGATCATAGGCTCTCACCAATGTCTCGAGGTGCGGCATCACTTCCGCCTTAGATTTGCTGTTGGCCACTACTTCTCTGATGTCCAATTCGATTCGAGCGGTATTCTGCGCTGACGGAGTGATCATGTCGGCTTTGACAATCGTCTTGTTTTCGTCCAATTGATAATGGTGATAGAGGGTTCCGCGCGGGCATTCAACCGCACCGGTTCCTTTTCCGGCCGCTGTCTTAAGATCTTTGGGAAAGCAGGTGTCTTTCTTTTCAATAGAGACGATATCGTCAATCAATGCGGCAGCCCTTTGAATTGCCTGCACTACTTCTATCGATTGGGCGGCATTGTTCCAGATTGTATTGTGGTCGCCTTTGGCCAGGGGAGAGTCTTTATAAATGTTAGCGGCTTCTCCATTCAGCCTATCTGAAAAGAGAGCCAACCTGGCCATAGAACCGACCATGATCGGTTTGCCGTCCACAGTGGATTTTTTTGCATGGCTGTAGGAGACTACTTCCTCATGCAAGTAAGACTGATATTCCTCGATGCTTCTTTGCCAACCTTCAGTCGATTTGATCGTATCGCCGAAGTATCCGTAGTGGTCACCTTTCGGGATCAGGCAAAGGAATTTAGGCTCAGTCAATCGGCGCACAGGAGGCTGAAAAGTGAGGACCAGTGTGGACAGATCGACGGACAATTGAAGAGAATCGAGCAGGTCATTTTTCAGCGCTTTCAGATCTGCGTAGTCTGGAATTTTTGATACGCCGCCGACATGCAGATTGACTGGATGAAAGGGTCTTCCTCCCACAAGCGTTTGCACTTTGGCGCCCAGATTGCGCAATTTCGTCCAGACCAGAAACTCATCTTTATGCTCGGTGGCAAATGTGACCAGATCCGGAGTCTTGAGAAAATCCGGCAGAGCAAGCGCGCATATATGCGTTGCATGGGATTCAATTATCATGCCTAAATGCATCAACTCACGCAGCATGAGCTCTTGCGGCGCAGGGGTAAAACCAAAGATGCGCTCAACTGCGAAAATGGCCGCGAGGACATGCCCAGTAGAGCAAATTGCGCAAACACGCGATGTAATGTGCGGTAATTCGTCAAACTTATGCCCGACGACAATCTGCTCGAAAAAACGCGTGCCTTCAAAGACATCAAGTTTGACATCAGTGACGACACCATCTTCGATTTCGATGTTTACGGCCGAATGACCTTCAACACGGCTGATCTCTGGAATATGGACGACCTTTGTTTCCTTTTCAGTCATACCGTTAAGTCCTTCGAATGCATGAGTGGCTCTTGTCCTGGTCTCCAGCAGCCGTTACAGGCAGCTCCCGACTGACTGAGAGGGGTCCGAATTCGGACGCCTCTACCTGTCCCAGACAGGGTAGATTCTTCTTGGTAAGAACGCAAGGGGGTTGCTTTCAACTTAAATTCCTTGCACTTGGGTTTCTTTCAGTCAATAAATGCTCTTCTAACCTTCCTTCCAAAAGCTCCTTTACTTCGCGCAGGAATCGCGCAGCGCACGCGCCGTCGATGCATCTGTGATCGAAGAGCAAAGACAGTGTGAGCATGGGGCGGACAATTACCTGTCCGTTGCGTACGATTGGTCGATCTTCCACGACTCCAACTCCGAATGTCGATGTGCACACGCATGGACCGGTGATTGCACTGGCGCCGTATTTACCCAGTGAGCTGACACCGAAGGTTGAGGCCATGCTCTTCTGGCGAAGCTCGGGAAGTATCATGATCAGCCGCAGAAGAATCTGGCGCAAGCACCAGGGCATTTTTGAAAATTTTGTTTCCAGTGCTAACTGTGGGTGCTCTTCCAGGCTGCATTCTGAAAACATTCGCAATTCTTGTGCTATCGCCTCTAGCGGTTTTGTATCCGGTGATTCAATGGAGCCGAAGAAAACTGCAGGCTGTTCGCCTACCTTTCGCTCTACTGTAAAACCAGCAACTATGCGCTCGAAAGTGGCAATCCGCCCCCACGGAAGCATGGTAGAGCGCGAGGCGGGATGATTGCGCTGGGCGATGCCAATTGCCTTGAGCAAAATTGCTGTTTCAGTCAATCTGTTGTTTCTTGCCAAAAATTCGCTTCTCAGGTTTTCAGCCCATGTCATATCGACATCGCAAAAGAGCGTTGTGGGGATAGCCTGGCGTCCGACAATAGTGATCAGGTCGAGAACATTCCAACGGCAGCGTTCGAGCCAGGAATAAGATAGAGGCTTTTCTGTTTTTCGGACTAACGTATTCACTGGAGGTCCTCCGCCCCTGCAAAGCCATGCTATTCATACATTTAAGGCTGAAGCGTTCCTTTTCGTATCGTCCTGAAGGATGCTTTGGAATGGATGAAAAGGCGACAGGCTACGGGTAGGGCAGTTGATTCAAACTTGCTTGCCTGATTGTTCTGCCAAATCTTGTAACTGTTTCAAGCGTGAAAACAGCTCAGGCGGGGCTCCGAAAGCTTGCAGTCTGGTCAATATGTCCTTAAGCGCGAAGCCCTTTTCCATGAGCACATGCGCCATGGCGTCCATTTGCGGTTCTTCCGATGGACCCCAGCAGCCATAACAGGGGGCTCCCACGCTGGGGCAAAGGGCGCCGCAGCCGGCGGCTGTAACTGGACCGAGGCAGGGAAGATCTTGCTCAATCAAGATGCAGGGATTTTCTCTGAGCTTGCATTCCAGGCATACCGGTTTTTGCGTCACGTAAGGAAGATGATCCTTAAGCAGGCTGGCTGTCACTGCCAGAAGTTGCGTCGCATCAATCGGGCAGCCGGATAGCTTTACGTCTACCTTGACGTGGTCTTCAATGCGGCTGGCAGGCATTACTTCGATAGTTGATTGCTTTCCGTATACCTGTGTGCGCATTTCTTCAACAGACATGCGTGAGCAGGCACCCTTTTGAACGCAACCCCAGACGGCGCAGTTGCCGACTGCAACAATTCTTTTGCTTCTTTCTCGCAGGTTTTTCAGCTTCTCGAGATCATGAGGATTGCTGACACTGCCTTCGATAAAAGCAATGTCCACCGGTCCATCACTGTTGGTGCTTTGAGCAAAAGGAAATGACTGGATGCGCACGTAAGGCAGCATTTTTTGCAGATTTTCAAGAATCACAAGAAGCTCGCCGGCGCATCCAGTCAGACTTTGCACTGAGATGGTCGGGATCGGCTTGGCCGGTTTCATAGTTGGGCTCACATTAGCAATTGACACACTCAACTACCTCGGGAATGAATCGCAAATCTGTAAGAGGAAATACCGGTCCTGTCTTGCATGTATAGACGCCACCGACAAAGCAATGTCCGCATTTGCCAATCGCGCATTTCATGTGGCGCTCGAGCGAGAGAAATATGTTTTCTTCTGCCACATTTCTTGCTTTCAGTTCTTTGATCACAAACGGATACATGACCGGCGGCCCGCAGACAGCCGCTATATAGCTGTCGTCATATTGCGCCATGCGCAGCATGTCTGTAACGCGGCCCAGCTGAGCGTGTATGGGTGGTATCTCGGGGACGTTTACTTCTTCAGCACCAATGAATAAATGCATATCAGTGCGACTGTACAATGCCGTCATTTCGTGACGGAACAATAAATCAAGTGAATGACGCATGCCATACGCGACAATCAGGTCACCGAAACGCTCGCGTCTATGGAGAATGAATTGCAAAAGCGCTCGTATAGGCGCGATTCCCAGACCACCGGCGACCAGGATTACATTTCTGCCTTCCATTTTATCGACCGGATAGCCTGTGCCGTATGGTCCTCGCAGACCAAGCCAATCTCCTTCTTTCATTTTGAAAAGGGCATCTGTAACTCTGCCGGTCTTATGCACGCACAGCTCGATCAGACCGTCCATAGAGTCAGAGCACACTGAGATGGGGCATTCTCCCACGCCCGGAATCCAGACCTCCAGAAATTGTCCGGGCAAACATCTGCCTATCGTGCTGGGGTCGACGGTAAATTGGAAGAGGTAGTTGTCCTCTGCCATTTCGAAGATGGTGCGCAAAACAGCTTTGCTGGGCAGATAGGGGTTGGGAGTATGAGTAGAATTAGGAGAAATCAAAGCGCATCCTCCTTGGCATAAATGCTTTTGCGATCCGTTCGTCCTTCCAGTCTGACTACAACGCCGACGATGTCATCGATCTCGGATGGACAAGAGACAGTGCAACGACCGCAACCGACGCAGGTAGGAAATTCATACGCGTCTTGAAAGCCGTGCAACTTGTGCCGGTACCAGAATTTCAAACGGTCTATCGGACCGGGGCGGAAATTATTGTTGCCGGCTACTTTGCCAAAGCCGTGAAACTGGCAGCTATCCCATTCCCTCTCTCTTTGCCCGCTGCCATTGAAGTTGGCTATTTCGACAATGTCGAAGCAATAACAAGTAGGACAGACAAATGTGCAATTTCCGCAGCTCAAGCACTTTTGCCCTAATTCTTCCCAGACCGGATTATCCTGTTCCAAATCAAGCAGGGCGGGCAAATTACTTGTTTCAAAACGGTTGCTGAACAATTCTTTTCTGTTGTGCCAGAAATCTTTGAAGGCTTGCTTGTATGGCTCGCTTGCGACAATGAGAAAATCATTGTCTCTGAAAACTTCGGCACCTTTAGGCGTGGCTATTTCAACGAAATAATGATCTTCAATGTCAGTCAGAAAAATATCGTAGCCGTCTTGCACACTGTCTGTGCCCATTGATTCGCAAAAACAATATTTGTCCGGCAGGCACGACATTCCTACTACTAATATGTGCCGTCTGCGTTCGATGTAGAGTGAATCACCAGGCGGCGCCGTGAAGATAGTGTCCAGAACTTTCATGCCGGAAAGGTCGCAAGGGTGAGAACCAAAAATGACCAGTGGTTGATTGGTTTCCGGTTCGGTTATATTGCCTGCTTCATCGTAGGAAAATAGCGTTTCCCTTTGCGGGTACAAAAACTTTTTGGGCGGAAGAATAGTTCTGAGCGATTCGAATGCTATGTCTTGTTCATACTCGACTGGCTTGTATGCGAATGATTGATCGGAAACCTTGACTGGAGCATAGACCGTGCCAAATCCCTTCAGCCGCTCAAGAAATTTCGGAAAGTCTCCTTTGGATAAGACAAACGACTTTTCCATCTAGTTCTTGCTGTCCTCCGATGGTCTTTGTAACTGGCCTACCGTTCGGACTCCCTTAGTATCTGCACGTCTGGTTGTGTAGACGACAGTACTACGTTGCGAATCGCAGAAGTCTAACATCAATTTGTCCCTGGTGTCGTCAGGAGAGTCAGTGTTTCCAGCGCCTGTTCTTCATCAATTACACAGAGGGCGGCGCCGGCATAGGTTAGAACCCATTGACCGGGCGACACGCTTTCAAAGGGCAGAAAAATTTCGCGCGCTTGACCTGCCCAGTCAACTAGAGCAGTCTTGCCCGAAACCGATATGACTTTAGTGGGCAGTGTGATGCACATGTTTCTCGTGCTTCAAATGTTGCTGGTATCCAGCAATTTCAGATACCAGCCAGGCGATCCACTTTTCCACTCCATAGCCGGTTTTTGCCGAAACCTGCATGGTTTTTACATTTGGATTGATCGCTTCGATATGCTTAGTGGCTTCACTTATATTGAAATCCACGTGCTCGAGAAGATCGCATTTGGTGAAAATTACCAGATCGCAATTGCGAAAGATAACCGGATACTTTATTGGTTTGTCATCGCCTTCTGTCACGGACAGAAGCACAATGCGCCGGTGTTCTCCCAGAGGAAACTCAGCCGGACAGACTAAGTTGCCGACGTTTTCTATGAAAATTGCCTCTGCCTTTTCCATTTCTTCAACGTGCAACAAGCGAGCGATCATCTGCGCGTCCAGGTGACAACTTCTGCCGGTGGAGATTTGGTGAACAGGAATGCCGACTTTCCTGATTCTGTCAGCATCGAGATTTCCGACCATATCGCCTTCGATGACGCAAGAGGTAAATTTACCTTTGCCCAGTCTGAAAGTGGTTTCGAGCAAAGAAGTTTTGCCGGCTCCGGGTGCACTCATAATATTGAACGTGCAAGCCTTTAAGCGTCTGAAATGCTCGCGGTTATGGTCTGCCATTTCTTCGTTTTTGCCGAGGATGCGCTCAAGCGCGTGCTCGTCTGCCGACTCGTGCATGTTGTCTTTTCTCCTTTAGCGGCGTGTCAACTTCAACAATGACGTTTACCACGTCCAGCTCTTCTCCCTGGAATAACTTTCCGATGCCGCTGCCACAAGATGGGCAGCGGTATGCATTCTCCGCTTGCGGGCGATACAGATGTTCGCTGTCTTTGCACCGCGCGGAGGCATGAATTGTGTTGATTGATAGTTGGCAATTCAGGCATCCCGGAAAGAGCGCCTTCATGTTGTCGAATGCAAATGAAACTGATTCTGCATCCACATTGCGAAACTCGCCAAAAAGAACCTCTACGCTCTGCGCACTGGCAGCGGTGCCAAGCGACTGCAGGCGTTGTCCGACAATTTCCAGAATTGATTTTGCTATTGCTGCTTCATGCATCTTTGCGCAGAGTCTCCAGAATTCTCTCAACCAGAAAAGCAAGATTCGAGACGAGCAGAGGCAGTTTATTCTGCAATGCGGGGCTGATCGTTTCTTTCCAATTAACTTCTCCGATTTCCACGCCGAAGAAAATCAGGCGATTGGGCAAGCTGCCAAGCTGTTTGGCCAGCTTGAGCTCATCTGCAACTGAAAAGCCGTGACTTGACTTGATATTCAGATTCGGACCCTCGAGCAGTGCTTGCAAATCGATAATAGTCACCGAACCAGGCGATAAACCATCGCAGGTAGAGTCAATGATAATAGCTGCTTTGTGACCTTTTAGGCAGTCGCTCAAATAACTGGTGTAGGGACCGAGGTTGAACAAGCAAACATCGGACAAAACCGACTCCGGAAGGCGCTCGCAAAGGGCTGAAGAGATGCCGTCATCTCCCCGCAGCGAATTTCCAACGGTGACTATGCACAGCCCGGCCGGCTCTGCCAGCTCTGAGTGCTGGCATTTCGATGGGCTCTGCTGTTCTCTGGCATACATTTCCAATGTTTCAATCCTGTGCCTGCGGCAAAAAATCCCGAGCTATTCGCTATTTTGCCTGTTTCTCCGCCCGTGCACATGCTTCTCTGGAATGATATTGAAGGTAAGGCAGATCTTCCGGATGGCTCATCCTCCCGTATGATACCGACCCTTGTTTGTCCTTGATAAGCTGTCGTTGCTTCAGACAAAACGAGGCACTGATATGCATTTTCTAGAAATCAAGAAGGATATTTATATCGCCCTGCTGCTGCTGGGGCTGATTTTGCTTGTGATTGCTTATCAGCTGGCGCCTGTGGCGTTTACCGCGGACCTTCCAGCCACTCTGCTTTTTATCATTTCGATGGTACAAGGCAGTATCTGTATGGGATTTGCAGCCTTCACCCTGTGGTTTCATGAAGACCCGGAAATCTGGCAGTAGTAAATGAGCTTGTTTTCAGTTAAGTGATGGTCGGCTCAATTCAGGCGCCGGACGGAAAGCCCGGTGCCTGACAGTTTGTCGTTTGGCTTGCTGTTATTTGTGCGCCAGAGTGGCGTCCGCTTTCTTTTCAGCAGCCGCTTCCACTTTCTCGTGTCTTGGGTGCAGAGCGCGCGGGCGAACGATTTCCACTGAGCAAGGCGATTTCACTGCCACTGCACGTGATACGCCGCCCCAGACGAAGCGATCGCACAAGTCGTGACCATGAGCACCGATCAGGATCTTGTCGGCCATCCATTCTATGGCGGCATCGACGATTTCGTGCCGCGCGTTTCCTTCACGCACATCCATGTGAATATTGCAGTCAGGGTGCTTGGACTCGATGATCTCTTTGCTTTCCAGGCAGACCTTGTCCGCCATTTTCTTTCTTCGATTGAAGGCTTCCTTGGCGAGATTTTGGGTCTCAACTTCGTCCCATCTAATCGGCTCAACTACAGACATAATTTTAAAAGCAGTATCTTGTGGCCATTTGCGTGCCGCAATCGTCTCTACGACGCGCTTGCAGTATGGTGATTCGTCTATAGCAATAATGACCTTCATCTCGTATTCCTCCGAACAGTTAGGGTTTGCCGCTCGGGCAATCAGTGCACTCTTTGTTTGACAATCTCTACCGAGCAGTCGGCATGGCCGGCTACACCTTCGGCGACACTGCCGAGAAAGAGCTTCGACAAACCTTTTCGTCCATGCGAGCCCAGGACGATCAAATCGGCTCCCCAGTTTTTGGCTTCGTCGAGGATTGATGTGCGTATGTCCCCGGTGAGAATGGCTCCACTGACCGGGCAGGAAGGGACATTCTCTTTTAGATCTGTAATTGTTTCCTTCAACTTTGTCTTTTTCATCTTCATCATTTCAGCTTCGGCTGCCATCATTGATTCAGCAGCTCTGGGCGAGTACATCTCCGCGCCATAAGCGGGCATTGGTTCATATACATTGATAATTCGGAATTGAGAATCTTCCGGCCAGCTGCGTTCCTTGACTGATTCCAGGGCGCGTCGAGAGCATTCTGATTCCTCAAGCGCAATCAATACTTTCATGACATTCTCCTTAACCGAACTGCTAGCGCAATATAGTCATTCTGATGGGTTGCCGTTTGTTTCGCATCATTCCTAGAGACTATCTGTCCAATCCGTCTCTCGAATCTATGTGCCGACAGGGCAGTCCACCGGGGGAGTGGTAGACCGCCCTGTCGTGCCCTTGTCTCTAAGAAGCCTTAATAGGAATGTTCTTAGTGGTTTTCTCTGCTTCAGCAGTTTTCGGCAAAACTACGTTGAGAATGCCGTTTTTGAATGTTGCCGAGCATTTGTCCAGCTCGACTTCGGCCGGCAAAAGAAGAGATCTGCTGAACGTGCCATAGATCCTTTCCATTCTGTAGTGACCTTTAACATCTTCGACTTTCTCATTGCGTTTTTCGCCGGAAATCGTCAGTACATCGCCAGCCAGTTTCAACTGAATGTCTTTCTCTTCCATTCCCGGCAATTCCGCAGTAATCGTAATTTCTTTGCCCGTTTCGTGCATATCCACGCGGGGCGCGAAGTCACCAAAGGAATCGTCGGAATAACCGGCGGGGTTGAGTTCGAAGTTTCTGAAAAAATCCTGGAACAGATTGTTCATCTCTTTCTGTAGAGCATAGAAAGGATATTCTTCTTCTCTGCGTACTGCAGGAACGCTCTTTTTGAACCATGGTGTAAGTGGTTTCATTTCGTTTACCTCGTCAAATGATTTGCCTTTCCAATTGATGTGCTGTGCAATCGGATTACGCAATAATTCTGGCTGGCGTGCGGCGGTTCGATATCGTCCCTTTGAAGCATTGAGAGCAAATAATCCCCAAAGACCACTTTGAAAGGGCAATCATTCCCAAGAATGATATGACAGAATAGGCGGGGTTCTATTTAGAGCGTATTGAAACCAACGATTGACGAGCAAACAACGGCAATGCAAGCTTCCGCCTCTCGATTGAGGATCATCGTCCATGGGATTGTCCAGGGCGTCGGCTTTCGCCCCTATGTGTTCAATCTGGCGGAGCGCCTGCAGCTGCAAGGCTTTGTGCGCAACAATGGCGGTATGGCTGAAATTGAGATAGAAGGCTCGCAAGACCAGTTAGACCTGTTTTTAAACGCGTTTAGACAAAACCCGCCGCAGCTTGCTCGCATTGAGGAAATCCGAATGGAGCCTTGCCCTGCTACCGGTGGGCAAGCTGGTTTTCAAATTGTCGAAAGCAGAAGTGATGGGCTTGGCCCACGTTTCCTTCCCCTTGATGCAGCGACGTGCGCTCAATGCCTGGAAGAACTTTTTTCTCCAACAGATAGACGTTATCTCTATCCTTTTATAAATTGCATCGATTGCGGACCGCGTTTTACGATTATCGAGCATCTGCCGTATGACCGTGCTTCAACCACGATGAAGTGCTTCAATATGTGCGTGGACTGCATGGCTGAGTACAGCGATCCCGCCAACCGCCGATTTCATGCACAGCCGAATGCCTGTCACGATTGCGGTCCGCAATTGTTTTTCGAAATGGCCGGCAGCCGGCGATTGTCCGGGGCAGACGCCCTGGATGCGGCCAAGGCAATGCTGCAAGAAAATCGTGTCCTGGCTGTAAAAGGGCTGGGTGGTTTTCACTTGATGGGCAATGCGCAAAATGCAGAAGCCGTGCAAATCATACGCAAGCTGAAGTCTCGCAAGGATAAGCCATTGGCGGTTATGTTTGCCGATATCACCATGGTGGAAGCATACTGTCACGTCAGTGAGAAAGAAGAGTCTCTTTTGGAGAGCGCTCAAAGACCGATCGTACTCTTGCGGCGCAAAAAAGAATGCGATTTACTTTCTTCAGTTGCGCCGGCTCTTGATGAAGTGGGCGCCATGCTGCCTTCGACACCGCTGCATTATATGCTTGCCAGAGCGTTCGATTTCCCGCTGATAGCAACAAGCGCCAACGAAAAGGGCTATCCAATTTTAATTGACGATCAAAAGGCTAGAGATTCATACGGCTCACTGGGAGTTCTCTTTCACAATCGCGAGATTTATTCCGGCTATGACGATTCAATAATGCGTTCCTCGTCCCGTCGAACCGTCACCCTGCGAAGCGCGCGTGGACTGGCTCCGGGTCAGTTCAATTTGCCGTTTAAAGCGGGAGTTTCCGTGCTGGGCGTAGGCGCGCATTTGAAAAACACATTTTGTCTGGCTAAAGGACTTGAGGCAAGGCTAAGCCAACACCTCGGCGACATTGACACAATCGAGCGGCTGGACAATTACGAGGCAACGTTCAATTTATATGAACGTCTCTTTGATATTGAGCCACAGCTGATCGCTCATGATCTTCATCCCCATTATCAAACAACTATATTTGCAGAAGAATTGGCGCGCCGGCGCGGGTTGCCGCTAGTGTCTGTGCAACACCATCACGCCCATGCAGTAAGCTTGATGGCTGAGCACAAAGTTGAAAATGCGCTGGCTGTAGTTTTTGATGGAACAGGTTTGGGTACCGATGGCAACTTTTGGGGTGGAGAATTTTTGCTTGCCTCTTACAGCCGATTTGAAAGATTGGCGCATTTGGAAAACGTTCCTATGCCGGGAGGCGAAGCGGCAATCAAAAGTCCATGGAGAATGGCGTTGGGATACATCGCTCAGCTCGGGCAGACTGGAAAAAACGATTGCTTTTCGGACTTTCTCAAGGATCTAGAAGTGCGATATGGTGCAAAGGAAACGGCTGGTGTAATTGCGCAGATTGAGAAGAATTTCAATACGCCATTGACCTCGAGCTGTGGCAGACTATTTGACGCGGTGGCAGCGCTGATTTCGCACGGTGGGCATGTGACTTACGAAGGGCAGGCGGCTATGGAGCTGGAAGCGCTGGCCAGAGACTGCACCTGTTCTCAGTCAGAATTGTCCAAATTAAAACTGCGATACGAGTTGGATACAGATAGTGGCACGATCGCGGTCAAATCAACTACACTTTTTCAATCAGTACAAGAGGCTTTGTTGATCGGGCATGCGCGAGAATGTGTTGCTCGTGCTTTCCACGCCGCAATCTGCGATCTGATTGTCGGTGTCTTGCAAATTTTGAGAAGTAAAACCGGTGAATCCACAGTTTGTTTTGCTGGTGGAGTCTTTCAAAACACGTTACTTTCTTCAATGGTTGAAGAAGCCCTGCTGAATGATCGTTTTCAGGTTTTCTTTCCCGAGAAATTGCCCGTCAATGATGGCGGAATCTCTTTTGGTCAGGTGGTCGTGGCCTTGTCGCAATTCGAATCAAGTTATTGAGGTGATTTTTGCATGTGTTTGGCAATTCCTGGAATGGTTGAAAGCATCTTTGAAAAAGATGGTTTGAAGATGTCCAAAATAAATTTTGGTGGCATTCGCAGAACTGCCTGTTTGGAATATACTCCGGAAGCCAAAACCGGTGACTATGTTTTGGTGCACGTTGGTTTTGCACTGAGCGTAATAGATGAAGAGGAAGCCTTGAGAACACTTTCCGCCATAAGCTTCACAGAAAAAGCTGCGGAACTCAGCTACGCAGGTGATGACCAATGAAATATGTGGATGAGTTTAGAAATGAAGAGCAAGCTTCGATTCTTTCTGAAAAGATAAAGCGAGCAACAAAGCATCCATGGCGAATCATGGAAGTGTGCGGCGGGCAAACCCACACAATCATGCAGTATGGATTGCCGGATCTCTTGCCAAAAGAGATTGAACTGCTGCACGGGCCTGGCTGCCCTGTGTGTGTTACAGGATTGGAAGTCATAGACAAAGCGATTGCTATTGCCGGCTGTGAAAATGTTATTTTTTGTTCTTACGGGGATATGCTGCGTGTTCCGGGCAGCAAAGCCGACTTGTTCGACGTCAAGGCTGCCGGTGGTGATGTTCGTATCGTCTATTCACCTCTGGATTGCCTGAAAATCGCAGCGGAAAATCCCGACAAACGGGTTGTGTTTTTTGCAATTGGATTTGAAACCACTGCACCTGCTAACGCCATGGCCGTTAAGCAAGCAAAACGTATGCATTTAGACAATTTCTTTCTCCTTGTCTCTCATGTTACGGTGCCGCCTGTGATCAGAGGTTTGATGGACTTTCCCGACAATCTCGTGCAAGGCTTCCTCGGTCCTGGACATGTTTGCTCTGTAATGGGTTGGAGCCCATATGAAGAGCTTTGTGAGCGATACAAAATTCCCATTGTGGTGACTGGATTCGAACCAATCGATATTTTGGAAGGAATACTTCGAGTTGTGATTCAGCTCGAATCAGGCACATCATTTGTGGAAAACCAATACTCCAGAGTGGTGACCAAAGATGGAAACGCTGCTGCACAGGCAATTCTTGATGAAGTGTTCGTTGTCTGCGATCAAAACTGGCGCGGACTTGGAACGATACCCAACAGTGGTTACAAGCTCAGTCCCGATTATGCAGCTCACGATGCGGATCTGGCGTTTTCAACCACTGCCGAGCCTATTTGTGAATCCAAGATCTGCATCAGCGGCGACATTTTGAAGGGAGTGAAAAAGCCGAAGGATTGTCCAGCCTTCGGAATCGAATGCACTCCCGAGCATCCTCTTGGTGCCACTATGGTTTCTTCGGAAGGTACTTGTGCTGCCTATTTTCGCTATGGACGTCTCGAAGTTTCTGTTTGATGTTTATTGGTTTTAATTAGTTGTTGTTCGGTTGGAACTTCTTCCGCTCAAAATATAAAAGAGGAAAGAAAATTGACTTCGTCAAACCTAAATTTCAATATTTCCTGCCCTGCTCCAAATAAGGATCTCGGAGTGATAAAGCTGGGGCACGGCAGTGGTGGCAGAATGACCGACCAGCTAATAGAACAAGCGTTTATGCCGATTCTTGCAAATCCTGTGCTCAGCCAAAAAGAGGATGCATCGGTTGTCCCTCTTATTTCTGAGCGTCTGGCTTTTACGACGGATTCGTATGTGGTCAATCCAATTATTTTTCCCGGCGGTGACATTGGTTCTCTCTCGGTGCACGGGACAGTCAATGATATTTGTATGCGCGGTGCGAAACCTTTGTATCTTTCGGCTGCGTTCATTATGGAAGAGGGCTTGAGCCGGCAGCGGCTGGAAACGATTGTCAATTCAATGCAGCGTGCCTGCCTTGAGAGCGGTATTCAGTTGATTGCAGCTGATACCAAGGTTGTGAACAAGGGGTGTGCCGATGAATTGTTCATCAATACAAGTGGTATCGGTGTAATCCTCAGCGAACACGTACCTTCGGTGGCAAATGCGCGCTCCTGCGATGTCGTTATTTGCTCCGGGGATATCGGCAGACATGGCATGGCTATCATGGCTGCCAGAGAAGGATTGGACCTGGAAACAACCATTGAAAGCGACAGTGCTCCTCTCAATATTCTGGTTGAGAAATTGATGCAGATAGGTGCTTCGCTGCATGTTTTGCGAGATGTTACCCGCGGTGGATTGGCCGGCGTCCTAAATGAAATCGCGCTGGCTTCCAGTGTCGGTATCGAAATTGATGAAGCGGAAATTGCCGTCAACGGAGAGGTAAAAGCAGCTTGTGAGATTCTTGGTTTGGATCCGCTCTATGTCGCCTGCGAAGGGCGTCTTGTCGCGATTGTCGATGCTGCCTGCGAATCATCAGCGCTGAGCCTGATGAGACAATCACCTTATGGAGAGCAGGCTAAGACGATCGGCAGAATCGTAGGGGATCATCCAAGCCGTGTCTTCATGCGCTCTTCGGTTGGCGGGCGCAGGATTGTCGACAAACTTGCAGGAGAGCAGCTTCCCCGTATATGTTGATGCAGCTATTTGGGTCAAATCAATCCGATTCAGAGGCCGCAGTCTCAGGCATCTCTGCCAGTGGATGCAGGGTGAAATTGGCAAAATTGTAGATCGGCGCTTGCGCCAGCCATCGATCTAATTCTTCATTGCTGTCAACGTCATAAATCCAGGCGCCACCATGTTGCCCGACTAAATGGTACCGCTTTTCAAGTTTGCCGGCTTTCTTCAATTTTTCGGCGTATGCCGGCATTGAAAGGACAGATTTAACTGCGTCCGTTCCTAACTTGCTTATGTCCAGACTCCATAACACCAAAAACTTCGACATTAGTTCAAGCTTTCCAGCTTCAGTTGTCTTTCCGCTTCAACCCAGTCTTCACGATCGAAGCCATGGATGTAGCCGCGCTGTTCAAACAGCAGAAATGCGCGTACCGAGATCAGCTCAAAACTCACTTGCGGTTGTTTCGCAGACGAAGCCTTGGGTGCGGTTTTGATCGTTTCTTTCTTTTCAGTAGCGGCCGGCGCTGGATTTACTTTGGTTGCAGGTTTAGCCGCAGGTGTAACTTTGTCCGCAGTGGACTTCTTCGCTGTAGGCGCTTTAGCAGCTGGCTTCTTCGCAGCTGGTGCTTTGGCAGCGGGCTTCTTCGCAGCTGGTGCCTTAGGAGCGGGCTTCTTCGCGGCTGGTGCTTTAGTAGCGGGCTTCTTGGCACCAGGTGCTTTTACACCCGCGGTCTTTTTTGCTGGTGTTTTCGCTGCAGCAGCCTTTGTAGCAGGTGCAGATTTTTTCGCGGCTGCCGGTTTTGATTTTGCTGAGGTCACCGACTTTGCCTTTGGCGCTGCCTTCTTGGTGCTCGGCGTGACTGCTTTTGCCATCATCTAACTCCTTACTCAATCTCGAACAAATAATTTCTGCACGCCGTTTTTACAGGCAGCTTGGTCTATATCCGCACAGGGTCGCCAAAAACTCAAACGACTATTATGAATTTGGCCCAGTTATTTGTCACGTTGCCTAGCAACCAAAACCGGTGTTAACTTAATGAACGATTGTGAACGATTGTCTCAGACGACAGGCCAGTACGAGCTTTTAAGGTAGTTTGTTTCATGCTGCGATCAGGTACACTTGTGAAGATCGAGCCCCTATCTCGCTGAGTAAAAATGGATTTACCAATAAAGGTTTTGAGAGCCACTTACGAGGATATGCCCGATGTGGCTCGATTGTTCAGGGTATCTAGAGAGTCTGAATTGCCGTTTCTCCCAAAACTGCACACGAATGATGAAGACATATCGTTTTTCAGAACAAAAGTATTTGGCCGTCAAACAATCTATGTACTCAAGGAAGGAGGCACTCGGCTTGTTGGGTTCATTGCTTTTGATTCGCAATGGATTCACCACCTCTATTTGCTTCCGGAATTTTTTGGTGTAGGTCTTGGTCTTCACCTGTTGAAATTAGCAAAAGCGAATTCAAAGAATTTGCAGCTTTGGGTGTTCAAACCAAACCAGCGTGCCATCCATTTCTATGAGAAACATGGTTTCAAAATTGTCAAAGAGACCGATGGATCCGGCAACGAAGAGAAGGTGCCCGATGTTTTGATGGAATGGGTTAAGCCAAAAAAATAATCCGACCGCATTCAAACTTGCAAAAACTGTCCAAAAGAAAACAGCGTTCCTGCCTTGGGAGAGGAATACTGTTTTCATACTTACACGTTTGGGTGGCGTGATGCTATATTACTACGCGACCTTCTTATTTAATCCGCGTGTTTTTGATTTGGTTTTACGCTGCCCTCTTCTGTTGTTTTTTGTCCTCTTCAATTGCCTTCTCTTCATCTGCGGGTGTTTCAGCCGTTGGTTCTGCCTTGCCGGAAACGTCTTCGCGTCCGAGCTTTTGCATAATCCAGCGACGGTGACGCCATGCGAATAGCGCAACAATTGGGGTGCCTACAGCAATCAAAACACCGGTAATCAAAACTGCGGCAAGAATTGCTATGGTGGTGAAGCTTACCACTTGCTTCAGTTCCTTCAGGTCCGTCTTCAGTGTGGTCAATTGATTGTCCACGCCCAAAACGGGATCCTTCAATGCGATTACAGGATCTTTGAGCTGCACGAGTGGTTTGTACATGGCACCCAACTGATGTTCCATGTGAGAGATACGATGGTCAACTGACTTCATCCCCGTATGGATGTTAGTAATGTCGTCGTGCATCGTATCCATTTTGCTGTTGACGACGCCCATCTGCTTATCTACTGCTGTCATATCCGATCGCAAACCAACCATCGGTTTTTGCAGGTTGGCAATTGGAGCTTCGAGGCGAACAATTTGCTTTTGCAATTCCGCTACTGTCTTTTGCGTATCTGTAACCGGTTTCAGGAGCCAACCGATAGGATTGAGAGATTGCATACCGAATCCCTTCTTGGGCTTCTTCATTACTTTTGGATCAATCTTTTGTCCATTGATTTGGTTGGACGCATTGATCGTGGCAGTGTCTAGCTTCTCTTGTTCTACCTGACTAACAACACCCGGCTGTTTCGCATTTTTTTCGGCAGTTTTAGCTGCTTGTTTATCTTCTTTCGCTTCTGCCTTAGCTACTCTGGCTTCGGCTTTAGAGTCAGCTGCAAGTTTGACAGGCGCTGGTTCTGCGTTGCTTACGTCAACTGACTGTGGTCCCGTTAACGGTTGGGCTGCAAGAGCCTGTTGTGCCGGAGCGCTCAAAATCGCTGCCGTTATTAATGATAGGAATACCTTGTAGTACATATTCATGTCCTTTAACTCCTGGTGCGCATGTTTGGACACTCTAACGGCGCAAGGGTTCCCAAATCTTTCCGCAATGATTCAAAGCGCCTCCCTGGCCGGGCTCTGGAGCCTGATCATGAATTTACAGGTATGCGACAGGAACTCCGACAGTTAGTGCGCGTCTCCTCAACAGGCTTATAAGGCGAATGAGCGCCAGGGCTATTTTTTGAGGGAGATTTGATAATGGCTGACGAAGAAATGAAAGACGAGAAAAAAGACGAGAAAATTGAACTCGCATGCGAAACGCACAACAACTGCTCGATGGAAGAAAAGCTTTCCAAGCTTGGCGCAAAGATAGATGAATTTGCAGCAAAGTCGGCAGAAATGAAGGAGGATGCAAAGGGCAAATTGGAGGATTTCAACGAAAAGCGCCAGTGCGCCATGAAGCGTTTTAACGAATTGAAAGCCAGCGCGCCGGATGCTTGGGCAGAATTGAAGGAAGGGATCGACAAGTCCATTAGTGATATTCAACAAGCACTAGACGATATTCGCGAAGCATCGGCGAAAGCGAAAGACAAATTGGCTAGCTAATGCAAACAGTGCTGAGAGGGTGAAAAATCCCTCTCGTGAACGTGGAGTAAAGGGAGTTTAGGTATGAATTCAGAAACTGTAGAAGACTTAAATGCCTTGTTAAAAGGTGAACTATCGGCGGTAGAGACTTATAGTCAGGCACTGCCCAAGGTTGAGAACAAAGAAATCGCCAGAATATTGAGTGATTGCCTTGCCTCTCATAAAGGAAGAGTTGGAAAACTCTCGAGTGCAATAAAGAACTCTGGCGGAACGCCTGTATCGGACTCAGGGGTTTGGGGCAGTTGGGCAAAGGCTTTATCGGGTGGTGCTTCGGTATTCGGAGACGATGCGACAGTGGCAGCGCTCGAACAAGAAGAAGATGCTCAGGCCAGTGACTACGAATGGTGCCTGGTCAGAATGCATGGCGATCACCGTAATCTGGTCAAAGATGAGCTTCTTCCTGAGCAGCAGCGCTATCGCAGCATGATCAGCCAATTGTTGAGCGAGGAAACCAAAGGCAAGTGGCCTCCCACACCGGTTGAAGGCAAAGAGATTTAGTTCGCATAAACGAACTATCAGAATTGGAGCGAGGACCCCGGGGTTCTCGCTTCAACTTTTGTCTGGCAATGACTTGATGAAACTTATAGCTGTCACAATGAAATGCAAACGTAAGGGAAGGCGCACGGCGCCTTCCCTACAGCTTCAGCAGATGCTAGTTTCCTAGCCGCCGATGAACTCGTCATCTGTGTACATTTTTTCTTCTTCCGGATCGTTCCGGACATCGATGCGCACCATGTTGCCCGGTGTCAACGTGCCGCAGTTGGGGCAAGTCAACATGCCGGTCTTAAAGCCGAACTTTGTATCGCAGACATCGCATAAATACTTGCCGGCTTCGGCTGGCTTGTTTTCCATTCTTGCTTTCATGTGTTTATCCCTTAAGGCGATTGGTGCAGTTGTTTAACCGTCGAGAACTACAGCATCGAGCTGATTGGCCGCGCTTTCCAATTGTTTCGGCGTGGCAGCCTCTTTCAAGCGCGGAAAAAGCGTTTTTTCGCAGAATTCTTTGTGCCGTTCAAACTTGTAGGCGAGCGTTTCCAAGCCTTGTTCGAAGCCTGGTTCGTCCACGTGAATCATGCAGAGATTCGAGGCGTCTTCTTTAATCTCATCGCGATGCTTTTCGGCTTCTTTGAGAATGTCCTCCATTCCCTCTACTTGAATGGTGCTAATCAGCGCATTCTCTTTCGTGAAGTTGCTCTTCAAGCCGTCTAAAATTGTTTTCGTTTCCTCGAAGACTCTGTCTTGCGTCCACGAAGAATAGTTGGCCGCAGTTTCAGACAGTCTGTGAGCTAAATGAGCCTCGTTAGTGAGGAGGAATTCAAATACATCCATGTTTCTAGTTTCCCTTTTGTAAATTCTACTGTGGAGACGCGAATCGACCCTTAAGGTTCCAATTCGCCGATTCTAGCCTTTCTTTCGCAGTTTGATAGGCTCGATTGATTCGCCTGCGCGCAATTTGACGACTTCTCTGTCGAGAGCGTCCAGGTCGTAATCTGTGTTCTCCATGCAAGGAATGAGTGATTGCTCCTCGCGCTCGATCAGCGTGACCACGGCGCTGCGCAGTTCTTTCATTTTGCTTTCGAACTCGTCTTTATCCACGTCCGAACACAGGCGCTGCACTTGCGCCAGGTGCATTTTGACGCACTTGTCGTTGTCTTTCAGTTCGTCAACCAGTGACTCATCCTCTCCCATTCGGGATGCCGCAGGGAAAATTATCGTTTCATCGACTCGTGAATGCTCTGCCAACTGCACAGCCAATTCTTGTACGATGTTTTCCTTTTCTTTAGCATCGCCGGCGATATCATATCTGTGAAGAAGTTTTTTGATACCGTCATGATCCTTGCGAATTACTTCGCAAGCTGATATTGCTTTACTCTTTGCCATTTTGTTTACTCCTGGTCCAACCACTTTTTCTGCTACTTTGAAGTAAAGGCCTATGCGTCTGGGGTGTCGTTTTCGACGAGAAGGCGTCCAAGATGCGCTTTCAGCTTTTCTAGATGCCTCATTTCATCGTGTTTGATTTCGACGAGGATCTGTGTCAACTGCGTGTCCGGTTGGACGTCCGACAGATATCCTTCGTATGCCGCCAGAGCTTTCGATTTGTGGTGCAAAATAGAGATTAAATCGTAAGTTTGGTCATTGAGCGGGAAACGCTCGGTGTTGTTGGTCATAGTGATTTCCTCGATGCTTTTGCTTGATAGGCGGATAAGGGAGGTCAATTGTTCCCTGGGGTCTGAGGTGCGAAATTGGGCGGCTTGAAAGACGTTCTATATTTCAAACACTGGATAAGTGGCAAAAGCCGAGCGCAGCTTGGTTTAACGGTGGAAATAAAGAAACTCCGCCAGTGTGTCCGGACATGGCAGTGGTCGGTGCCAAAATACACTTTGTCCATCCGGCAATTTGCCAACTGCCGCCCATACACTCACTACAGCACCGGCATTGCGCGGAAGTTCTTCTTCCAGCGTCATGACCACATTCGGCTGCATCTCCTGAGCGCAGTGAATAAGCTTGCTTTTCACGTCGAACACCTCCGGATCGGACAGCTGCTGAAAGCCGGATAGGTGCGCGCCCAATACTACCAATAGCTTGTGGGCAGTCATGTCTGCGTCTGATGCGCCAGCGCCGATATAGTCTTCCATTGACAAAAATCCTCACACTCTCTCTATCGATGCTGGCTTGACGCAACTCAGACGTAAGGGTTCCTGTCTAAATGGCTCCATTACTCAAATCCAGCAATTTTCATGTTTCAATATGCATCCTTTATAGGGCACGCCTGGCAAGTGTTCTGCGAGGATGTGGGCAAGGCTGTTGCCGCGTCGATTTTGGCTCAGAGCGCCCCAAATCACAGTTTTTCGTTAATAGGAAGGACAATCTGGGAACTTTTGCCAACCCTATCGGCTCTACACGAGCACAAATCAGGATTGCACACAATTTTCGGCACAAGAGCCGGCCTCATACAGAAGCTGCGCCTGTCGCCTGAACGAATTAAGAGGAAATCACTATGCATCAAGCAGTTGTTTGTATTGCTCCGAGTATTACGGATGCCGAGCGATTGGTAGATTCGCTCAAAGACTCGGGTTTCACCGCGGACGACATTTCGCTAATGATGCCCGACTCCTATGGCGCTCAGGAATTGGCATATGAGAAACACACGAAAGCATCGTGCGGTTTCATGGGCGGAACATTGATCGGTACCGTAATTGGCGGGCTGCTCGGATTTTTCGCGCAACGTGGCTCGTTCGGAACGTTACATTTGGAACAAGTTATCGCCGCCGGTCCTACGATGGCAGTCCTGGCTGGCATCGCAGTATTCGGTTTGGCCCTTGGACTGATCGGCGCTCTCTATGGAATGAGCTTGCCAGTGTTCGAAGCTAAGAAATTTGAACGGACCATGCGTTTTGGCAACACTCTAATGGCTGTTCATACTGAGAACGATAAGGAAGCACGCGTCGTAGAAAAACTCTTCAAAGATAACGGTGCACTTGAAGTGCAACGCACAGTAGAAGAGTCAATTAAACGACCAAAAGAAATGGAGCAGAGCGTCATCGAAAACTCGAAACGCAAAGCCGCTTAGTCTTTGTAGCCGGCGCGTTGCACGCGCCCAAGGCAGTCTTCGTAGCCGGCGCGTTGCACGCGCCCTGCAAGGACATCGACTAGAGTAGTTGCCGAACTCTATAGTCGACCCAACGCCAAAAAGTGTTCGGCACGGCTAACGCACCCGAGGAAGCATACCTCCAAGGGTGCGTTAGTTATTGCATATATTCATATATTGCCTTTCTGACGATAGAATGTCTCTGATTACTTAGACATTGTGGGAATTGTTTTTGCCGCCTGTCAATAGTTCAGCCGCTGATCCAGCTTTTGGTTTTACGTCGTCTCTTCAGGAAGCCGATGCGTCGAGACTCGAGGTGATTGGCAAGATTCCTGACTGGATAAGTGGAACACTTATCCGCACTGGCCCGGCATTGTTTGAAAATGACAGTGAGCATTTTAAACACTGGTTTGATGGTCTCGCCAAGCTCTATCGCTTTTCCATTGCGAACGGTTCGGTCGAGTTCGCATCAAAATTTTTACAGAGCGATGCATACAAGTTGTTTTCATCGTCAAGAAAAATACAAAAACGTGAGTTCGGAACAAACCCGAAGGAATCATCATTTCAGCGAATTGCCGCAATATTCAATGCTAATTACACTGACAATGCCAATGTTAACGTGGCGAACTTTGCCAACGACTGTTACGTCGCGCTTACCGAGACGCCAACTCCGGTACAATTCAATCCTTCCAGCTTGCAAACTGTCGGGCATTTCCATTATGACGACACGATTCAGTGCCAGGTCACAACAGCACATCCGCATCTTGATGCCGACGGCACTATCTACAATATATTCACAAAAATTGGTCCGCGCAGTGCGTACCAGTTTTGCCGAATGAAAGCGGGAAGCGCAGTCCGTGAGATATTAGCCGAAGTGCCAATTCAGAATCCGGCATATATTCATTCATTCGCACTGACAGACAATTACATAATTCTTGCCGAAGGCTCATTTACTGTGACGCCATTATCATTGCTATTGAGCGGTAAGCCATTCATTGAAAACTTTGATTGGCACTCGTCCAAACCGTCTCGTTTTATTGTTGTGAGAAAGAGCGTTGCTGGTAGAGCTGGTGTACAGGTCATTGAAACCAAGCCGTTCTTTGCCTTTCATCACGTCAATGCTTTTGAATTGTTAAATGAGATTGTTGTTGATTTGCTTGCATATGATGATGCCACCATCGTGAAGGCATTGTATTTGGAAAATTTGCGAAATCCTAATCGAGCAGCTCCTTCTCCTGTGTTGAGAAGATATACGCTCAATCCAGAATCTAGATCGATTCGCTGCGAGAATTTCAATGCTAGCTTTGAACTTCCGCGAATCAACTATTCTTCACATAATCGGAAGCAATATCGGTTCGTATATGGTGTCGTCAGCGACTCGGAGCGCAACCTATTTACTGGTATCAACAAAGTTGATTTAATCTCTGGAAAAACCCGCGAGTGGAAGGAAAATAGTTTTTATGCTACTGAGCCAGTGTTTGTGGCGAACAAAGAAGGGGATTCAGAGGACAGCGGGGCCGTACTATCAGTCGTGATAAACTGCGCGAATTTGGAGTCTTTTCTTTTGGTGCTTGATGGTTCTACAATGATTGAACTTGCTCGTGCTCGTATCCCTCACTTCATTCCATTTCACTTCCATGGTCAATTTTTTGGGATTTAGAAAAATGAAAATAACACACCCTTTATGCAAAATGATCTCTGCCAGCTTTTGCGCGTTGCTGCTGCCGTTGGCTTGCCTCGCTGCGGATACAGCATCAATTGTCGTAAATGTAAGTGGGTTGAACAGCGACGAAGGTGTTGCTCGCATTGCCCTGTTCAACGACAAAGAAAAATATTCCAAAGACAAAGGGTCTGCTGCTGAGGCTTTTCAAAAGGAAGCTGTGCCCATAAAAGATAAAGCTGCTTCCCATACCTTCTCCAATGTTCCCTACGGAGACTACGCTATTAAGGTCTATCACGACGAGGACAATAGCGGTACATTCTACACAGGAGCCTTCGGAATGCCGAAGGTTCAGTATGGGTTTTCCAACAATGCAAAAGGCGCATTCGGACCGGCTAGCTTCGAGAAAGCGAAGTTTAGCGTGCAAGTGAAAGAGGTTACACAGAATATTCAGGTCTCGGGAAAGTAGCCTGGTAGTTGTTGCTGCAATTCAGGCTATTAATCCAGCTTCATAAGTCCATTTCTAACCAGTTGTTTGGCCCCCTCGCGGTAGCTCAGAGGTGACAATTTGCTGCGATTTGTGCGGAGGAATTTGATCACCGAATCCGGTGCCTTGTAGCTGTACTCGCGCAGTGCCCAGCCGATCGCTTTGCGAATGAAGAATTCTTTCTCGTGAGCGCGCCTCAAGCAGAAATCGTAGAGCAGCTTCTCATCGGTCTTTTCTTTGTGCTTGTTCATGCTCAGAATGGCGGTGCGACGAATCCACATGTCGTCATCGTCGATCCATTCTTTCATGATCGACTTCACTGTTTTCTGGTCATTCAAAAATGCGACACCAACCAAAAGAGTTGCCAGCGGATCTACCAGATCCCACCAGGCACCATCGCGAACCAGTTGTTCATAGAGGGAGATCATCGACGTGTCGATGTACTTCTTGCACCGCACCGCATAATCGAGAGCTGCGTATTTCTCCTCTCGGTTTTTGCCATTCCAAAGCTTGAGAATCACCTGAGAATAGTCATCGTGATTCGACGGGGCAAATTCCCTGGCAAGCTGCTTATAAATTGGTTCCCTTTCTGGCTTTTGAATGCCAAAAAACGGCATGTCCGTTTTCATATAGGCGGCCATCTCAATAGCTTTATCTGCATCTGCCCGAGCCGAAAATTCAGAAAGAAGGAACTTATGTGCATCGGCTGCAATCTTGCTGGTCGTGATTTTGCTTTTGAGTGGCATATAAATCTCCCCGGAAGGATTTAAGTTTACACGCAAGGTCCTTCACTGTGTACAATCTCCATATGCAAATTAAGCGTTTTTGGTACTTGATGGTATGTGTTTTGGCGTCGTATCTTTGCGCCGCACCGCTCAGTGCACAAAATGCCAATGTCGCCCAAGAACAGCTGACGGAAGCAGATCATCTCAAAATTCAAGAGCAGTTAAGACCGGACATCAAGTTTGGTGCCCTGAAACCAACTTACGACACCCGGGTGCTGCCGCCCACCACAGAGCATGTTGAGACTGGACATGCCGATCGCTCTTTGATCAAGGAAAACGTTCAATTCTCCCCGAGCAGTGCACCATTGCCCGGGGCGCCTAAAATGATGGCGATTGCTCCGCATATCAGGTTTCGTGCCAAAATAACGGCGCCGGTTGACGGACGCATTGCAAAAGTTGGTGACATTGTCAGTGCGGAATTGTTGGACACGATTATGTTGCCTGGCGGCACCATGGCCGGTGCAGGTTCGCCGGTAATGGGAGAGATTACTGACGTTCAACGTTCCAAAAAGCCTTTAAAAGCTGATACGTCGCTGCATCGCTGGCATGACGCAAACGGACTGCTCTCTATGAAAGTCACTAAGGTTTGCGGTCGTGACATGATGGTAGATGTTATCCCCTGCCCTAAAACCAGAGTCGAGAGAGGCAATCGCAAAGCGCTTGCCTTAGGCGTAGACTCTCATGGAGACATAGTCTTTCGCTATTCGATGGCGGGCGCAAACACGGCGAACCTGGCCATCTCAGGTCTCGGGTTTTTCGCCGGACCGGTCGGTTGGATAGTGGGACCCGTGGTCGGCGGTGCTGCCGGTGCCACTGAGCCAGTCCTGACTTACGGTCGCCCAATCACCGAACGCGATACCCATCCGCGGCTGAATGGTATGGTCAAGGGCATTGCCGGCGGATTGCCGGGTGGATACTTCATTTCCGGCGCTATTAACCATGGGCTGGATCCGGCTTTAGACATTGGTGATGTCGTCACATTTGAAGAGCGCGGTAGTGAGGCTCTTTAAAAGAATTTGCTTCAGCTATCTGTCCAACCGGCGCTGATTTTTGAATTTGGAGATCGTCGCAAAAGTGGTCATGGTCGTCGACACAGCGAAAAAAAATCCGAAAAGTGTAGTCAAAAACCATAGATCAAACCAACTGTTGATACACCAGTGCTTCGGATTTCCCTTTTCGTAAAGTACTTCCACGGTCTCTCCCTGGCGGTAATCCGGCGGGTTGGCACCAATCCTGTCGCGCGCCTCAATTTCCTCACCATCGGCGATGAAGCGAACAATTGGATAGAAGCCGCCGCCCGAACTTCTTACGCTGTGAAATGGAGAAAAATGCAGTCGCACTACAGTACCGGAGGTGGTGGCAGCTTTAGCGAGAAATTTTTGAGACCTTTGATAGCTATTGAAGGTAATGACGCCAAAGAAAATTGCCATCAAACTGCAGAAAGTAATGATCCCGTAGCCGCGCATTCTTGGTACCAGATTTCGCCAGAGGCTGTTTTCCAATTCCATATAAATGTACAGCCTCGACAGAGTCCATCGTCTCGGGCTCAATCATCGCTAATATGTGATTTTCGTAATCTGCTGTTACCTCCCGATGCAGACTATTGACAGCACGGACCCCGGCCTGTAACGTGGACAGAGGTTTTGTTTTTTCAAGGCACATATAAATGACCTTTGCGAACTACACCAGCAACAACCGACGTACGCGCCGCGTTCTATCGAACTCGGGGCCGGCTGGGCTGCGTTGATCTAGGTCACCAGAAACCACACCTTTACCTCCCGAGTTCTTTCCAGGACTCGGGAGTTTTCTTTTGTCCAAAACCACGCCAGAGCCGGCAATTCAAGCAATCGAGCCAAAAGCTCAAACATCTGAGGGGATAACGCCATGGTAAGCACAATGTACAAAAAGCCGCCGACCACGCCTGTGGGCTTCAAGTCCCAGCGCATGTCGCCGCCTCAGCAAGGGCGTTCTCCCCTCAACAAACTTCTCAGCGAAGATACGCTCAGAGGCAAAGACTTCCTGGGCATCGGCTATTTCAAAGCCGAAGAGCTGATCCTATTTTTGGAAACGGCTGCGCTTCTCAAAGCCAATAAATTCGACGACACGCAGACGCTCTTTGCAAAAGGGCAGACGCTGGCACTCTGCTTCGAGAAGCCGTCTTTGAGGACGAAAGTCACATTTGAAGCCGGCATGATTCAGCTGGGCGGCAGCTCCATCTTCCTTGAAGACAAGCTTGGCGCCAGGGAATCCGTGCCCGACATCGCCAGAAATCTGGACAGATGGCTGGACGGGATCATGGCTCGGGTCTTCGAGCACAACACGCTGATAGTGCTGGCCGATTACGCCCAGGTCCCTGTAATTAACGGGCTTAGCGACCTCGAGCACCCCTGCCAGGCGCTGGCGGACTTTCTCACTATCAAGGAACAAAAGAATATTCAAAATTGGAATTTCAAAGGAATCAACTTAGCATACGTAGGAGACGGCAATAATGTGGCTAATTCACTCATGCTTCTCGCCGCCAAGCTTGGCTGCAATTTCTCAATTGCGTGCCCATCAGGCTACAAGCCCGACGCCACCCTCTGGGAGATGGCGATGGAAGAGGCGAAGCAGACCGGTGCGCAACTAACTATCACAGAGTCCCCCGCTGAAGCTGTCGCTAATGCGGATGCGGTCTACACCGATACCTGGGTATCGATGGGGCAAGAGGACGAGGTAGCGGAGAGAATCAAAATCTTCGAATCCTATCAAGTCAACGAAGCTCTGTTGAAGTTTGCCAAACCGGATGCCATCGTCATGCACTGCTTGCCCGCGCACCGGGGGCAGGAGATCACAGATGCCGTGATGGATGGACCACAATCAGTCGTTTTTGAACAAGCCGAGAATCGGCTCCATGTTCAAAAAGCAGTCATCTCATTGATCATGTAATTAGGAGTTATGAAAATGAATAAGATTCTCTTGGCCTACAGTGGTGGGCTTGACACGTCTTGCATCCTCACCTGGCTCAAAGAGCAGTACAACGTGCCGATTGTTGCTTATTGCGCAGATGTCGGACAGAAGGAAGATTTCGAAGCTGTCAAAGTAAAGGCGATAAAGACCGGCGCCGAGAAATGCATAATTGAAGATTTGAACGAGACATTCGTCAAGGACTACATCTTCAAAGCCATCAAAGCCAACGCTCTTTATGAGTCGTTTTACCTGATGGGAACCTCGATTGCGCGTCCTTGCATTGCTCAGGGTATGATCACCGCCGCCATCAAAGAAGGCTGCGACACCATCGCTCATGGAGCCACCGGAAAAGGAAACGATCAGGTGCGTTTTGAACTGGCAGCCAAATCGCTGGCACCCCACTTGAATGTGATTGCGCCGTGGAGACTCTGGAAATTCGACGGCAGAAACGACCTCTTCGACTATGCAGAGAAGCATGGCATCCCGCTACCCATAACCAAAGAGAAGCCCTACTCGATGGACGCCAACCTGATGCATATCAGCTATGAAGGCGGCATCTTGGAAGATCCCTGGGCGGAAGCACCGGAGAACATCTATCTCTGGACTAAGAATCCTGAGGATGCACCCGACAAACCCGAATTCGTCACCATCGACTTTGACGCCGGAGTACCTGTGGCAATCAATGGAGAAAAACTTGGACCAGTGGCTCTCTTGAATAAGGCCAATGAAATCGCGGCTGAGCATGGCGTCGGTAGACTTGATATGGTGGAAAACCGCTACATCGGCATCAAATCGAGAGGGGTATACGAAACACCGGGCGTGACGATCCTGATGCAAGCGCACAAAGCGATTGAATCACTGGTGCTCGACAAGGAAGTTATGCACCTCAAAGAGTCGTTCACCCAGAAATTGTCCACACAGATCTATAACGGCTACTGGTTCGCGCCAGAAACCAACATCTTGTGGAAAATGGTCGAGGAAACCCAACAACCCGTCACCGGCACTGCCAAAATCAAGCTCTACAAGGGCACCTCGATGGTAGTGGCCAGGAAGTCGCCGGCGTCTTTGTATGACCTCAAGATATCCAGCTTCGAAAATATGTCTGAGTTCCAATCGGCGGACGCAGGCGGGTTCATCAATATTGCCGGACTGAGACTGAAAACCTGGAGCAAGAAAAATGCAAGTTTTGAGAAAAGCCTTCAAGCAACCACTTAGTGACGTCGTCACTGAATTCGTTGCCTGCACGCATGCCGACAAGCATCTCGTCAAAGCTGATTTGACAGGCAGCTTAGCGCACGCTCAAATGCTCGCCGAAGAGGGGCTAATCAGCCCCTCTCAGGGTGAGGCGATTAAGAGCGGACTGAATACTCTGCTGGCAAAAGCCGATGAAGGGAAGTTCGAACTCAAGGTCGAGTACGAAGATGTTCACATGAATGTTGAAAAACAACTTGAGGAATTGATCGGCTCGGACGCTCTGAGGCTGCACACGGCAAGAAGCAGAAACGATCAAGTGGCGCTTGATTTGCGCCTGTTTACTGTCAGTGCGATCGATACACTGATCGACGGATTGAAGTTCTTGCAAGCCGCCATAGTGAAATCTGCAAAGAAACACGTTGATGTTGTGATGCCTGGGTACACTCACTTGCAGCGTGCACAACCGGTTTTGTACGCGCATGCAATTCTTGCGTTCCATGAAATGCTTTCAAGAGATATCGAGCGTTTTGCCGACTGCAAAAAGCGTACTGCTGTTTCTCCTCTGGGCGCCGGTGCTCAAGCTGGTTCCGCTCTGTCGATTAACCCACATTCTGTGGCTGAGAAATTGGGTTTTCCAAAAGTTTTTTCCAATTCAATAGACGCCGTGAGTGACAGAGATTTCGCAGCGGAATTTTTGATGGCTTGCAGTCTGACTGCTATTCACATTTCGCAAATGGCGGAAACATTGGTAATCTGGAGCAGTTCGGAATTTGGCTTTGTAGAACTGGCGGACAACGTCACGACCACATCCAGCTTGATGCCGCACAAGAAAAACCCGGACCCTCTGGAAATTGCTCGTGCAAAGTCAGGCGCCGTGATTGGCGACCTGGTAAATCTGCTGGTCACGCTCAAAGCTCTGCCGCTCGGTTACAACCGGGACCTGCAAGAGACGAAACCACCAGTCATCAATTCGGCGACAATCGTTGCTGATGCGCTGAAAGTGATGAGCTGCGTGGTGGACTCGCTGACGGTAAACCCTGAGAAGACTCTCGAAGCTGCATCCGATCCCGCAATGATGACGACTGACCTGGTTGAATATCTCGTCCTCAAAGGTATTCCATTCCGGCAAGCCCATGAGCTGGTTTCCGAACTCGTCTCCAATACAAGAGAAAGAGGCGTGCCGCTGACGGAGATCGATCTCGCCGAATACAGACGTTATTCAGCCGAATTCGACAGTGATGTTTTTGCGCTGTTTAATCCCGCATTGTCCGTGTCACGCAAGATATCGCATGGATCCACAAGCAATGCATCGACGATAGAGGAGTTGAAGAGGCTAACCGCCTCAGAGCCGGTTTAAGAGCAGATCCTGCATATTCCGTTGCGGCAAACCTAAAGTAGTCCAATTCCCTCAGGATTTGACCATGGGTTTAGGCACTGCGCACTCAAAGCCGATGCAACTTCTCGACAAACCTTCTGTGGAAGCCTGGTCTTCTATTACAGGGATCGATGTCAGGTATTCTGGCAGATTGTCATATTCGGGCCAGTAAAGATCGCATTCAAAAAGACTCTTAGCCACCAGGCTGGTCATGTAATTGGCCATGGATTGCTCGCCGTCATTTAGATTCCAACTGTTTTCACCATCGGTGCACAATCCGTCAGAGTAGACGCGGAATGCACAAAGGAGAGAGCTTTTTTCTTGAGTCGAAATATGTGTGAATACCAAAACCTGCCTGCATAATTTTGCTCGCGGCTTTACCAGGCGCGTATCGAATGCTGCGCCATGTGCCGGCGCCAAAGTAAGGGTTCGACCCACTGTCGAAACATTCAGTACCGTGTCCTTAAATTCGGCGTGAAGAAGATGCACGTCGCCGACGGCTGCAACGATGGCATTAATGGCTTGGGAGGCAAATTGCATTGTTCGCAGTAATTCTATTTCAAGCGCCTCTTCAATGGACAGCTGATCCTTGAAGTAATTGACTGCCGAAGTGACCCTATTCAGGTCGAACGACTTGCCGGCTAAGGTGCCGGCTTTACCGGTTTTCTTCATACAAATTCCCCACAATGGATAATCTATGATCGCAGGTGCAATTAAGAGCCGCATCATGCTTTATGTGGATTGTTGCCATCTCTGCCATGGAAGTATTGGGCCAAAGCCATTTCATTAATCAATTTCGATCGGACGGTCCACAATCGAGGAAGACACCAGTTGAGGCTGGTGTCTTCCTGCTTGCAGCTTCTATATTGGATACCCATCACGCCGGGTAATCTTTGCCGGCTTTCATCAAGTCTCTCTTCTACTATTAACTTACTCCCTTATGCTCAATTCAGCTTCATCATAAGGAAGCAATCCCGCAGATCCCTTTGGCAACACCTTGCAGAAATCTGCCCTGGTTTATTCAGGAAAGGGGAGACATTGTTTCTTCTCATCCTTAAGATCGGCTGCAAATCGTTCTCAAAGACAATGTGTCTTTTTTTGCAAAAATCGATGATTGATGGATGTTATTCAATTTTTCCCGCCATCGAAAATTTATGCTTGGGATGATTACCCCGTTTGCATTACTGTGTATCAATGGCGGAGTTGTCCCTGATCTGGATTTTACAGATCTGGACCAAAACGCAAAACTCGGTGATGTGAAGACTGATGTGCGGCTGCGGTCTAGCGTGATGATCAAAGCAAATAAAAACCTTGTCTGGTTGAGCATTCATGAGTACAGAACTAACTATGAAGAGCTTGTATACGCAAAAGTTTTATTTCGCGAGGGGCCTACGAGCATAATTGAGCAGCAGTTCGCAGTTGCGCGACTCGGCAAAGCGACATGCACATTCTTAGACACGGACTGTCCGCCAGATAAGATTACCTATCAGCTATTGAAATCGAATCTGTTCTCAGCAATGGATGGCTCATGGGTAATGACTCCCATAGCCGACGGCAAATCAACAAGGCTCGATTTATATTGTCACGCTGGGATTCAAGGGAAGGTGCCGCGCTTCTTGCTGAGATTCGGCTTGTCTCGCAGCTTGAAAAAGCGTTTGGAATCGGTCAAAAGAGCGGCTGAGAAGAAGGCATTGACGACAGACACAGTCGGAGCTTAGGTCCACTGATTGAACGTAGAAGAAAGATGGTTCGCTCCCACTTCATTTGATTTTGATCACGCGGTACGACGAACTAGGCCTCAGGGAGGAGGTCTGCAAAGTTGACTGGCAAGATACTTGGAGTATATCGGCAAGCCTGTTTTGTCTGATTTTGGTTGGACCTGGATTGTCGAAGTACTGTTTCAGTGAACCAGTGCATGATCGGAGGAAACGTGCATGTTAGTCGAATTTCTATTTGCGCTCGTATTGTTTTACGCATGGCACATGATGGGTGCCACTATTGGATACCATCGCCTGCTTTCTCACCGATCGTTTAAATGTCCAAAAATAGTTGAGTATTTTTGGGTTCTAGGTGGGTATCTCGCTTTCGAAGGTTCGCCCATATGGTGGGCAACGATTCATCGAGCCCATCACCGGTATACTGACAAACCACTTGATCCTCATTCCCCGCGCTATGGCTGGTGGCACGCTTATTGCGGATGGGTGTTTCATGCACGCTACCCTGCATACATAAATCCACTGGTTCAATCGAGGGATCTGATTAAAGATCCGATTTACAAATTTCTTGAGCAAGACGGTGACTGGAAGAGGGCTAATGCACTTTCTCTCTTTATCGGAATTTGTTCCAGAATCGTCATGTTGCTCTGTTTTGGTTGGGTCATTGCATTGGCCAGTCTGTTGGCTGGAGTAATAGTCCAGCAGGTTCCGCTGCTTCTCAATCTCGTCTGTCACCTTCCCTGGCTTGGCTATAAGAATTATGAAACAGGCGACGACAGTGTAAATGTATGGTGGGTTGCTTTTCTGACTGCAGGGAAGGCTGGCACAATAATCATCACGCGTTTCCTGGCTCGGCAAGAAGTGGGCTTCGCCGTTTTGAAATAGATCCGTCATGGCTCATGATCAGACTGATGAAGCTGTGCGGTCTGGTCGGCTGGTCACATGAAGAATCCGTTCTATCGGAGTACAAACCGCACTTTAGTTCTTCTGAAACTTTTGTGCGCTCGGTGAAACCTTTGTCGACAACCGTCAAGTCCATCTCAGTGCGCAATAGTGACTCCGCCGGTTCTGAAAAATTGGCTTCCTGACGGCAGTCAGCGTGGCGCACTTGGTCGAAACTTACAAACAGGTGAATGAAATGACTGGAAAAACACTTGTGCTCATGGAACATCCTGAAGCGATGAAGCTTCTTGTAGATACTCTCGAGCACTTTGGACATGCGGTTCTTAAAGCAGACAAATTTCAGGAAGCCATGGTAATATTGAGAAGCAATGAAGTCGATCTGATTGTCGGCGACGTCCATTTGCAAAATGGTGGCAGTATCTTTGATTTTCTCAGATGGGTGAAGGGCGACCCGTACATGCACAGGGTTCCTTTTGTCTGCTTCAGCACTGAGCCGGTAGAGGTGCCTAAGTATTTGTCAGATGGCGTGAGGACTGCTGCCCGCTCATTGGGTGCGGCTCGATATATAGCCATGGAAAACTTCGATCGAGCGGGATTTCGCGCGGAAATTGAGTGGTTGCTTCCGCAAGATCGAGCCGGCAACTATTATGCGCAAGAGCATGATGGTAGCGATGGAGGAGCGAAGGCTCAAGACAGTCTTTCTCGCAATTTAGCCAAGCATTAAGAAGAGGCCGATTTTCAATGCAAAAGACACAAAAGATCGTCGTTCTGACCGGCATCATACTGATTTTTCTTATGGGCATATTTCCTCCCTGGCTCTATGTCGATGAAAGCAAGGTCGGGCATCCGATGGGCTACGCTCCTATTTGGAAGCCACCGGTTGATCGTCAGCGTGATACCGCCGAATTACTCGGATTCAAGTTACAGATGGATATTCAAACTCAGAAGGCAAACACCATAGATTTAGCCAGATTGCTCATACAGATAGCGATTCTGTCCGTCGTGACAACTGGTGTAGTTGTTCTGCTGAAAAAGGCATCCGTTTGAGTCATACACAGAGGAATGAGTCAAATTGATTGCCTCCGGCATCGTGATTTGGCGCACCAAAGCCAGGATGAACAATCTCACGTAGTGAATGAGGTTTGGTGAAGCTTGTCGGAACTATTCTCCGATTGTCGAGTCGGATCAGATCTCCGCGAAGGAGGGAATTATCATGTTATACACACTTATTTCTTTACTGGTTCTTTTTTGGCTGATCGGCTTGGTCGCACACATCGGTGGTGGCCTCATTCATGCACTGCTGGTAGTGGCGTTGTGCCTGTTTGTGTTCAATTTGATTACGGGTCGACGAACAGTTTAGTTGCTTTCAAAGGAGCACACCAATGGGCACGCACAATACATCTCCCACTCGCTCTTCCAATCAGAAGGCGCCAGAGCATCATCGAGTCAAGCCTGACCAGTCTCACCCACTGTTTCATGCGAAGCCAGGTCATAGCTATTGCACAAAATGCGGTGCAATCTGCTTTCAAAAGCGTTGGTATATCGCCCCTGAGGAAGAGAAAGCACTGAGGCAGGACAAGAATGCCAGTCAGTTATTGTGCCCTGGTTGCTCGATGATTGAGCAGGAATTGTATGAAGGAGAGGTGATTCTGGAAAATTCCTCCTTCGCGCCATTGATGGGCGAGATAGTTGCAGTTATTAAACACACGGAAGGGAGATGCTGGCACCATAATCCGAATGCAAAACTGGCAGGAGTAACGGAAGAGGACGGAGTTCTTCACGTTATGACGACCACAAAATTCTTAGCCGAGCGAATAGGCAAAGAGTTGCACAAAATCTTCAATGGCAAACTTGAAATCCAACGTACTGAGCAATTTGTGCGTGTCTATTGGACTGATTGATTTTGAAAAATCAGCCTAATGAACGGTGTGCGCCAGCTCGATCATTGCTAGGATCGGTAAATCTATAGCAAACAGGTCGTGTATTCGGGTGTTTCAATTAGCCGAAAATGTTTTGTTGTGTTTATCTCTGCTGACCCTCTACCCGGCTTTCAGCCTGGCTCAGTGTGATATTTTTGATGGCGCAGCAAATTCTGGCATTGCGTTGGACTCAAGCCTGGCAGTCGCTGTCGCCAAGCGAAGCAAGCCGGTTGACGCGAAGAATCTGATTGATGGTGCGTTTATCAGTGCCAGGGGAAGCGTCCGGTTGTGTGATGATAAACCCTTTCACGTGCACGCAATGCTGCCAGGAAAGATTTCTAAGGATAACGCGGTTGTTGGAAAGTACTACCGAAAAGGTGAATTGCTCGCTGTAATGGAGAGCGCAGAACTTGTAAAGCTGAGCTCTGATTATTGGGTAAGGATGGAACAAAATGAAATGAGCATCCGCCAGAGTGAATCCTCATCTCGATTGGCGCGCTTAGGCTTGGATCGCATAAAAAGCCTTGTCAAAGAAGGAATCATGGCAGAGAAGGACCTCAGACAAGCGGAGGAAGATTATCGCAGAGCTGGTGAAGATTTCGAGGACTTGAACGAGCAGCGAGTCCGCATGGAGAACGAGTTTAAGGCGCTGACAAAAATGTACGGAGTCAAGCCTTTGAATGTCAAACAGAATGCAGCGCTACGTGAGCTTTTGCTGGTTGCACCTAACAGCGGAGTGGTTGTAGCGAAAAATGTGACCCTCGGTGATCGAGTCAATCCCGATGAAGCAGCCTATACCATGGTGTCCATAGGCAAAGTTAAGCTAGGAATGGTTTTGCCCATTACTGACCGATCGCGTATTGCTATTGGTCAGAGTGTCACATTTTCTTGCAACAAGTTCGCCAAGCAAACCTTCTCTGGCGTAATCGATAACATCTCAACTCCGCAAGACTCTCTAAGTAAAGACTTCTCAGTTACAGCCACTATCGAAAATCCTCAAGCATCGCTCGTGCCTGGCATGGTTGGGAACGTAAAAATATTCGTCAAATGATTCTCTAAGGAGCTTTATTGCATGGTTGCATCGGTAGAGCAGAAATCAGTCGCCGTAAATAAGCGCGGATTGTCGTCCGATGAGGCGCAAAAACTGCTGCAAACATATGGACCCAATGAACTGGGCGACAAGCGGAAGTCTGGGCTGTTATACGAAATTGTGCCACTCTTTACCAGTCCACTAGTCCTGATTCTTCTAGTGGCGTCAATTGTGTCAGCCTGGCTGGGTCAGACAATAAACGCGGTATTGATTGCGCTAATGGTCTTTCTTAGCGCTTCTATAAACTTTGTACAATCTTATCGCTCTAACCAGGGTATAGAAAAACTCCGTCTCAAAGTCGCCTTGACGGCGACAGTATTCAGAGACGGCACCTGGCAGCAACTCTTGCGCTCGGCGATTGTGCCGGGGGATCTCGTCAAGCTGGCGGCCGGCAATCTGGTGCCGGCCGATGCGCGCCTAATCAGTGCCAATGATCTGCATGTCAA
The DNA here is from genome assembly GCA_964531315.1 of uncultured Candidatus Obscuribacterales bacterium. Taxonomy (GTDB): domain Bacteria; phylum Cyanobacteriota; class Vampirovibrionia; order Obscuribacterales; family Obscuribacteraceae; genus QKMZ01. The sequence continues at coordinate 40,758 of CAZHEZ010000032.1, forward strand.
CGAGGCTTCACTGACCGGAGAATCGTTGCCTGTTGAGAAAAGGGGGACTCCAATAGCGGCTAGGGAGCAGTTTGGTGAAACTGTTTATCTAGGATCGTCTGTGGTTAGCGGCTTTGGAGAAGCGATCGTGACCGCCACGGGAAATCGCACCAATTTCGGTGGCATTGCTCAGCAGCTCGCCAGGCGTACTCCGGAGACGGAATTTGAAAAAGGCACCCGCCAGTTCGGTATTCTTATCATGAAGACGGTTCTTTTCCTGGTGGCGTTTGTCTTCTTAGCGAGCGCGATTCTTCATCGTGATGCTTTGCAATCCTTGTTGTTTGCTGTAGCTCTGGGCGTAGGTCTCACTCCAGAGTTTCTTCCGATGATATTGACTGTCACTCTGGGACAGGGCGCGATGCGCATGGCGCCACACCATGTCATTGTTAAGCATCTTCCGGCGATTCAGAACCTGGGCAGCATGGATGTTCTTTGCTGCGATAAAACCGGTACACTGACGAGCGGTGAGACGGTTGTTGAAGGCCATGTCGATTTAGAAGGAAAGCCCAGTGAGCGCGTGTTCCTACTGGCATATCTCAACTGCGCCAAGGAAACTGGCGAAAGCAATATGCTTAATCAAGCAATTCTCGACAAGGCCTCCGCCAGCCCGCTTGATTTAGCAATTCTCCAACACGACCACCCGGCTGTCGAAAACTACCACAAGCTTGATGAAATTCCTTTTGATTTTGAAAGGAGAAGACTCTCAGTCGTTGTTCAGGCGGGAGAGCAACGTTGGCTTATCACGAAAGGTTCTCCAGAATCTATTATCGAGGTGGCTTCTCGTTGTGAAATCTCCGAACAGGTCGGACCAATGAGCCCGGAGTTGCTGCAAAAATGTCAAAAGGTATTTCAGGATTTGAGCAATCAAGGATTGAGAGTGCTCTCCGTGGCATGGCGTGAGGTGGAGCCAAAGGAATCATATGATGCAGCAGATGAGAAGGACCTGATTTTGGTTGGCTTTATTACCTTTATCGATCCGCCAGTAGAAGAAGCGGCCGAACTGATAAAAACACTGAAGGAAGACGGTGTCCGGGTTATGGTCCTGACCGGAGACAATGATCTTGTTACCAGGCACGTATGTGAGCATGTGGGAATTTCCACCGAGCGCGTTGTACTGGGTACTGAGCTCGAGCGCATGACTGACTCGGCACTTCAGCAGGTTGTTGAGACAAACAGTGTATTTGCAAGACTCAAACCGGCACAAAAGAGTCGCATAATCCTCTCGCTCAAAGGCAGAGGGCATGTTGTTGGTTTTCTCGGCGACGGCATAAATGATGCACCGTCTTTGCATGCTGCCGATGTAGGCATCTCTGTGGCAAACGCCAGTGATGTAGCTAAGGAGTCTGCTGAGATTATTTTGTTGAAGCCAAGTCTTCGCGCCATTCACCAGGGCATTTTGGAAGGGCGAAAATCGCTTGCAAACGTACTCAAGTACCTTCTCATGGGCACTAGCTCGAATTTCGGCAACATGTTCAGTATGGCTGGAGCTTCTGTTTTCTTGCCGTTTTTGCCTATGTTGCCGACGCAGATCTTGCTCAACAATTTCTTGTACGATCTCGCCCAAGTCAGTATTCCGACCGACAATGTCGACAGCTCTTTCATTCGGCATCCGCAACGATGGAACATATCGCTCATTCAGAGATTCATGCTTTTCGTGGGACCGATCAGTTCGATATTCGACTTTTTGACTTTCTATATTTTGCTGCAGGTGCTACACGCCAACGAGAAGATGTTTCACACTGGTTGGTTTGTTGAATCGCTGGCAACGCAGACTCTAGTGTTGTTCGTTATCCGCACCGCTCAAGCGCCGTGGAAGAGCAAGCCCAGCTTGCCTCTGGCAATCACAACTATCGCTACCGTTGTGGCTGCCATTGTGCTGCCGTTCAGCCCCGTTGCCGAAATGTTGGGATTCAGCCCATTGCCGCCCATCTACTTCGCAGCGTTGTTTGCGATGGTGGTTCCGTATCTCATTCTCGTGGAAATAATGAAGCGAAAACTTTTTCGTTCGTATTTACAAGGTTCGCAGATTCCGGGCTAGTTGCTCGTCATTAATATGGGGCCAAGCAATCTAGCGCCTCTCGAATCAGTGCAGAGGTCGAATTGCAAACTGAGTCGCTGCAGTGTGCGTTGACAACCCTGTACCGCGGTATCTTTTGATGCTCGAAAAGTCCATTTTGATACTACATCATCCTTTTGGACCACTGAAGAATCATGCTCAAGTCGCATGATCGTTGGCCGTTTTCGATTCAAACTAGTGTTGGAATCAATTCGATAACGCAGGTTCTCGAGTGAGAGGGATCAGGGATGGTTTCTACCGTGAGCAGCACCGGTCCTGCGATCAATCAATGAAAGACAAAAATTACAATCAATAGGAGTTTTATCGTGAGTATTCTAAGTTTTATTCTTTTTCTAATTGTTGCATCCGTTTGTGCATTCTTAGCCGAACGCTTGGTCCCTAATAACGTGCCTGGTGGTTTTTTGACGTCTGCTATTGTAGGCATCATAGGTGCCTGGATTGGCGGCAATTTGATCGGTCATTTTGGACCTGACCTCGCCGGCGTCGCACTGATTCCTTGCATTCTTGGTTCTGCAGTTCTCGTATTCGTGCTGTCGCTCGTATCGCGTGGATTTAGAGGAAAACACGCTTAGTCATTACCTAACCCAAAAGTAGAGGAATACTCAAATGAGCACTGAATTCATCAAAGAATTCAATATGTTTTTGGCTGGAGAAATTTCGGCAGTTGAAACATATGAATTGGCACTCAAAAGTGTGAAGAGAGAGGACATTCGGCTGGCGCTGAGTAAGTGCCGAGATTCGCATAATCAGCGAGCAAACAGACTTACATCTTGCATTTTGGCGAGAGACGGAAAACCGACTGCCAGTTCAGGCGTCTGGGGCCCCTTTGCGGCGATGTGCCAGAAAGGAGCAGTTTCCGAAACGGATGCAATCGTATTGCTGGAAGAATCTGAAGCAGAACGCCTGGTTCAATACGAAGCTCAGCAAAAAATTGTCGTCACTCCTGTGCTGGAGGTTCTGACAAATGATCTGTTGGAACCGCAACACCAGACGCATCTAATGATGAGCACATTGCTCAAATCGCTGCAGCCAATCCCACAATGATGTCGCAGCGGCATCAATATCATTTGTAAAGGAACACGCACTATGCATACAGAAGTAGAAGAGAAGCACGCCTACGATGATAAGAAACACAAGCACAGAGGTCATCATACCGACCATGTGACTGAGGAGGAGATTGCTCTTCGAGCCTATCAAATCTGGCAAGAGCAAGGCTGCACGCATGGACATGATCACGAAGACTGGCTTCAGTCCGAGAGAGAGCTTCATGAGCACCGCTCGACGCAATAGCGAGCAGCTCACCGCGACCAAGAATCTAGAATTTCCTCTTTTTTCAAAATCAGGTGGGAGAGTGGGCACTCCAGGGCCTTGACTACTCGAATCAAGGTTAAATAGGAAATATTGCGTAGACCGTTTTCAATGTCGGTAACATAGGTGCGATGCAGATTGGATGCGGCTGCGACCTCTTCTTGTGTCAATTCTAAATCAACGCGCCGGTTGCGGATGGCGTCTCCGAGTGCTTTTAGGACTAACTCGTCTTGTCTTTGGCTCTTGCGCACGGACCTAGGCCTCCTTGGTGAATAGGGATTCAGGTATATAATCGTAAGGTCCTGATTTGCAGTATCCGACCATACATTCGGTGCAACAACCGAGGCAGGCTTTTGGCGCAACTCACAGTGGATCCATTTTCTTAAAATGCGCAAATCCAAACAACATAAAAGTTCGCTGCTTGAGCATCTGGGTACTGCAATGCGCGACCTGCGAGTGGATTTGAGTCTCACTCAGGACGAGTTGGCTACAGCTGCGCAACTGCATCGAACCTACATAACGGACATTGAGGCCGGCCACCGAAATTTGTCGATGTTGACCTATGGCCGATTGACTGAGGCTCTTCAGTGTGCGCTGTCATTGCCAATCATAGATGCGGAGCGAAGCATGGAGCGAGACTCTGCATCGCCCCTTTTTGGAATCAAAGGCTCACTCAGCAAAGCCAGTAAACTACTCCACACAAGCAGTAGTTTTTTCCCGATTTTGAAGATTGAGTCGTTTGAACTTGATGTTAAGGCAAACATGAGCAGAGTGCAGCTTTCCGTTGAGACATACCAGGGGAAGCACAATGCCTATCCCAAAGACCAAAGTGAGCTCGAAGAGTCGTTGCACGGTCAATTCCCCATCAATCCATTTACAAATTTGCCTGAGCGCCCTTCGATCGGCACTGCCATCGATGAAGAGTTCGCAACAAGAACGTCGTGTTTACTCCAACCCGGACAGATTGAATACAGTCCGATGAATAGAGGAGCCAACTACATCATTAGAGGCGGAGCGGCTTCTGGAAAAGCTTTAATGGGTCCATCGCCTGGTCGGACGTACGTGCTCTCCGGCAACTTGAGAATCTACAACCAGCCGTAGTCTTATAAACAACAAATGCTCAGCAAGTAGCCAGGACGATAAGCACCGTCCACTGTCAGATTGCTTGCCGGCAATGCCGTTCGAGTATTTGTGCCTGAATTTCATAAAAGTCGACTGAAATACTACATCATCCCTTTGGCCCATCGGTAATCATGCTCAAGTCGCATGATCAATGCCGGTTAGCGGCTCACACTAGTGAAAGAATAAAGTTGCAAATCGGAGCGAAACAAATTATGTGCTCAGCTATGTCTTCTAGTTTTTATACCGGTCTTAATGACTACGATCTGATAGTCGCATGCCAGCAAAGAATCGAAGCTGCATTCAATGCGCTATTTAAAAGGTATCTCCACCATGTGCAGGGAGTACTGCGCCGCCTGGCTCCAGACCCGACACTTAATTGCGACGACATATTGCAAGATGTCTTTACAAGGGTGTGGACGTCGATCCATGCTCTAAGAGATCCAAGAGCCTTCAAGAAATGGCTCAATCGATTGGTAACGAATCTGCTTTACGACGAATTGCGCAGACGCAAAAAACATTTTGCTGTCTCATTGGATGATTGCTCCCCATATGAGGATGGCGATGAAAGCGTCACGCGTGATATTCCCGATCGCAGACCGCAACCCGATCAAACCTTTGAAAGCAACGAAACGATTGCACATCTGAACTCAGCTTTCGAAAAGCTACCTGACCAATTCAGAAATGTGATTGTCTTGAGAGAGTTTCATGGTCTTCCTTACGAAGATATTGCTTACCTCACGAAGAGTGAATTAGGCACTGTTAAGTCGCGGCTTGCCAGAGCTAAGTCCAAGATGCAGTTTCACCTGGAAGCACGTCTTTGTGCGTAGGTTCTTTGTGTGTCAGAAAGTCGGGTTTGATACTACATCATCCCTTTGGCGAATGGAAGATCATGCTTTAGTCGCATGATCATGAGTCGTTTTCAACGCAGACTAGTGAAAGAGTGAAATTGGAGATTGGAGGTGAGTTTATGTACTCAGTGACTGGTGATTTAGGCGTCAAAGAAAGGGTGTTGAAGGCTTTAGGCGGTGAATTTCTTGCCAGTTGCAAGATTGCATATACCACCTCTCAAACGATTCAGCCCGGCGACGGTAATTTACCGGGTTCGGATGCCACTGACGCTTTGGAGCAATGGGGCGAGCAATCGACAAATGTAGTTGTAATGAGCGAATTCGTGAGGCATTCTTGCGAACGCGGACCGAGTGAACGTCACACTGTTAAAGAAAGAATTGCAAGAAGGAAGTAGAATTTGCAGACGCTTCCGGAGCCACCTTATTGCGCTTGAGTTTGCAGGACTTTTGACTGCAGGAATTAGTTGCTCGCAGCAATGTTGCTTTCAAGCGACAGTTGCGCCAGGTATGGGGAATCACATCTTGAGGAAGAAAGGAATGAAAGAGAATTTGTCACTTTGCTATGCCATAGCCGCACTGCTTTGCCTGGCAAGCACATCTATTGATACCGCCGAGGCGCGCGGTGGAGATAATCAAGGCGGCCAACAAGAAAATCAGAATCAAGCGGACAACACTCAGCAGCGCCAAAAAATCGGCGCCAATGTGCAAGGTCAGCGGAATCAACAAGCCGCTCAGCAGCAAGCAAATAATGCCCAGCAGCAAGAGCGGCAAAGAGCCAATCAGCAAGATCAGCAGAATCAAAGGAATCAGCAAGCTGCCCAGCAACAGGCAAGAAATGCCCAGCAGGAAGAAAGGCAAAGAGCCAATCAGCAGGATCAGCAGAATCAAAGGAATCAGCAAGCCGCTCAGCAACAGGCAAAGAACGCTCAGCAGGAAGAGCGACAAAGAGCCAATCA